>CAYLSJ010000007.1:0-19875 GCA_964386655.1 uncultured Candidatus Bathyarchaeia archaeon
TGAGATCTTCTATTTTGGCTGCTGCCCTTACAGCTATTTCTTCGCCTATGGAGGCGGTTTTGTTGACCAAACGTGGACACGAACTGGTGGAGACTTTAAAGCAGAACTAAAGAAGCATGGAGTAGAAGTCGTCGAGTACAACATGCTAGAGCATCCAAAGCTTGTTCAGAAACTCAACTTGCCAATAGACCCCTACAACCCTTTCTCGAACCTAGCTCGATTCAAGATCGACGACAAAGAGGTTACGAAAGAGGAATTCTTCAGAAAAATACGAGAGGGTAAAGAGGAGACCGCAAGATGAGCATTCAGATATTGGATGTGACTCAGGAGAACATCGACAACCTAGTTGTTCCAGCATGTGCGCCGTGCTTCGACGATCCAAATCATGCTCAGACATTAAAGGAAGGGGGCTTGAGGAAAAAGGAATGGATAAGTAAAGCTCTTCAAAGGTTTGGTTGTTGCGGTAAGGTCGCTCTTCTTGAGAATGAGCCCGTTGGATTCATCGAGTTCTATCCCATGTCTGTTTTTCCGCTGCCGAAACGAGACAAGAGAACAATATTGATAACTTGCATACTGGTTCATGACAAAGCTTTGCAGAAGAGCGGAATCGGTTCAAGGCTTGTTCAGGAATTAATCAGCGACCTTAAGCAGAGACCATTAACAGCCTTTAATGGTAAGAAGACAGAGGAAGTTGCGATAGGCTCTTGGGGCTGTCACACGGGTTTCCCAGAGTCATTGCCCCGGTTTCGCAAGTTCTTCTTCAAGAATGGCTTTGTGGAAGACCCAGCCTTTCCTGATCCCACTGGGAAAGGCGGTATTCTAGTATATAGGTTATAAAGGCTTATGGATTTAGGATGCGAGATAGGAGTGTCTTGACTCATGAAGCTTCGTGTTGAAGAGAAAAAAGAATCTCTGCCTATGGTTGTCAGTGTAAAGTGGATAGATGGCATGCGCTTCGCAGCAAGCGACAGCCAAGGGCATTCAATCATCATGGATACTTCCAAAGAGCATGGCGGCGAAGGCTCAGGTTTCAGCCCAATGCAGCTTCTTTTGGCGGCTGTAGGAGGCTGCACTGGAATGGACGTAGTCAGCATATTGAAGAAGCAGAGACAGAAGCTAACTGAGCTTGAGATTCAGGTTTCTGGTGAACGCGTTGCTGAGCATCCTAGAGTCTACGGTAAGGTTCATGTGGAGTACAGGCTGAAAGGCGAGGAATTAAAAGAAAAAGCTGTGCAACGAGCCATACAGCTGTCCAACGACGTGTACTGTTCTGTCGGCGCAACAATCAAGAAAACAGCGAGCTTGTCGCACGGCTACAACATACAATAGACATAAATTCTCTGGCAACAAAAATGCACAGCAACGTTCAGGAAGTGAACAAAAACGTCAACAGCCTTTGAGAAGATTGCAACCGACCGCATTTTGCAGGACCATTGGCTAAGGCGACTGATTGCAGCAATAATCGACTATATCATAATGTGGATAGTGGCCCGAATAATAGCTGTTGCAGTGCCAACTTTGCTCATCGGAGTGCAATTTTTCACATATTTCGATCTTCTTCGAGGATTACTCCTCTTCTTGTACGCTGCGTTCCTTGAATCAGTTTGGGGCTCAACAATAGGAAAGCAGATTATGAACCTAAAAGTGACGACGGTTGACGGTAGGATGCCGACTCTTGACAGAACCCTCATTCGAGATGTCAGCAAAATCCACGAATTACCGCTACTCATAGACGTGATCGTAGGCATGGCTACAGTTGGCGATGCGCATCAAAAAATAAGCGACAGATTCGCAGGAACAACGGTGGCGTCAACTATTCAAAGAAGCATGCTTCTGCCAACGCCCATTAGCACACCAGCTCAGCTTCCAACTCCACCTTCAGTTTAACTTTATTAAGGGGAAAGCCACATCACAGAAAAACCCAGCGACGAAGTCAGCAAGGCAATCATAGGTTTTCAATACGTCGAACGAGTCAAGTCCGAACTCATAATCGCCGCCAAAATGCTCGACCGCTTAGGTGAGCTGAAAGGCGACGAGCTAATCGGCGCAGGCAAAATATACTCTTTCTATCTACAGGCTCTAGAGGGCGAAATAAACATCGCGTACAACGTGCTTGGAATGAAGGAATTTGCCGCGGCAGCAGCAAATGTGCGAGAAGCCTCAGACAAGGCGCAACTCAACCAGTACGACGAATCCATGAGACTGTTGTCTGAGGCCATATCGCAGATAGCCTCAAGCGGTCAATGGGCAATGCAGACCCTGAAAAACAAAGGCCTATTATAATCTGTTGCTTCTTGCGCGCTAAACTATCTTAGACTATGAAGTACTTAGGGCACAATTCCATCATCTCAGCCCAAAACGATACCTGCAAGTCCTGTACTCCAGGTATTTTTACGATGTCATTTCTGATTTGGGTCAGATGTTCAAAATCCAATGCTACCCCTATCGCCAGTAAATCGTGGTCTCCGACAGTTTTCGTGGCAACTATGATGTTACGCATTTTGATCAATTTGTCCAATATCAGCGACGAGTCTGCGGGAGTAGACTCAGTGGCGACAATGTGTGGGGGTGCAGTGTCGATAAGAAATACAGCCATTGCTTGATATCCGAGTTTTTTAGGGTTGATTATTATTGTTGATCCACGGATTACGCCTTTTTCCTGTAGACCTGCATATCTGTTGATCACAGTGTCAGGTGAGATGCTGAGTTCTTGGGCGATTTTCCTAAAAGATGTGCGTGCGCTCTGAGTCAATCTTTTGATAATTGCGAGATCTATGTCATCCAACCGTCTCACTTCCTCATAAGGTGGTTCAGTTCAAAGTTCTCTGGACAGAGCAGTATTTCGTCAACCCAGATGCTGGCAGACACATCTCTGACCATTGGGTGTCCTTTAATCACTTCTTTTACTTGACCAAGTCTTCCCACGTTTTTCAATACTGCTATGGCGAATATGTTGTGCCGACCCATAGCTTGAGTGCAGAATACAACTTCCGGAATCTTTCGTATGAAGTCAACAACTTCCTCGACATGAGGATAATTAACGCGAATGCCAAAGCTTGCAACACAGTCGTAACCGAAGCTTTTAGGGTTAAGCAACACTGTGGTCCCCCGGGCAATGCCTGCTTTTCGCATTCTCCTGAAGCGCTTGCTTATGGTATCTATGGACACCTCGCTCATTTTTGCGATATCAGCAAAGTTGGTGCGTGCATCTTTCTGAAGAGCACGGATGATTTTTACGTCTATCTCGTCAATGTCCGATTGTGAGGGCATGAATGCATCATCTTATCCGAGAGATATCCATCTGAAGCTTTTAAATTATGTCATTCCCTCCAATAAATCTGAGAATGTCGGCTGACTACCACCGCGAGATTGCACTTCTTCCGACATAGTCCGAATCATGGAGCCCATAGGCTTAGAATGTCCGATTTCAGGTCTTTCAATCGAACAGAACCTATAAATATGCGCTTTCTTATCTTAGACTGTGAGGAGACAAGAATGAAGCTGAAGGAAATCATGCAAGAGATCGAAAACAGGAATTCAACTGAAGAGTTGACGAAAAAAAGATTCGCCTGCGCCAGTTGCGGAAGCACTTGGATCGAACTTGTAGGCTTGATTGTCGCACAGAAAAAAGGAAACGAAGACCTTTGCCTGAGAATTGGCATGGAATCAGAAACCTGTCAAACGTGCAGAATGCAAGCAAGAGAATGTCAAAAATGTGGCTCAAAAGATGTGTACGAAATAAGGTTCTCGGAAGAGCTTTCCGAAGACATCCCCTTAACTTTTAAGGGAATAAGGAAAGTCAGCAGAGGGTAAACTCCTTGACACACTCTGCCAAGGCAATTGAAATCAAAGAGGAACTAAACTTCTTAAGAAGAACTAGACTGGAATTCGAGAAAGCTGTCCGATTCATAGACTCGGAGATAAGACCTGTTGAGAAAGGTCTTGTCAAATTCTTAGAACAACCCTTCAGGCAGCTGATTGTGCGCTTTCCAGTGCGCATGGATGATAACTCAATAGAAATGTTCACAGGATACAGAGTTCAACACAACCGATTGTACGAGCCTACTAAAGGAGGAATACGATATTCTCCTGAAGTCGATCTTGACTTGATAACTGCGCTATCTTTTGACATGACGCTGAAATGCCAGGTTGTTGGACTTCCTTATGGCGGATCTAAGGGCGGTGTCTGCTGTGACCCGAAGAAAATGTCTCGTGCTGAGCTTGACAGATTGACCAGAAGATATGCATATGAGATACTGTCAGTTATAGGGCCAGACACCGACGTTCCAGCTCCTGATGTGGGCACAAGCCAGAGAGAGATGGGTATTATTTATGACACGTACAAGATGTTCAACCCTCAATCTCCATATGCTTCTGCTGTTGTGACTGGGAAACCATTGAACTTAGGAGGTTCGAAGGGTAGGCAGGAAGCAACAGCTCAGGGCGGAGCTTATGTTCTCGAAGAGGCTGTGAGTAAAGGGGATATTCCTGGGTTCAGTTCTCTAAAGGATGCAGCGGCAATTGTTCAAGGATATGGAAATGTAGGCTATAACATAGCACAGATTCTGCACGAGGATTACGGATGTAGAATAGTAGGAATCTCCGATTCAAGAGGAGGAATCTACTCTGAAGATGGGTTGAATCCACAAGACGTTATGGTTTACAAGAATTCGAGTCCTAACCAGACAGTTGTAGGCTATGATGGGCTTCAACACCTAATTACAGAAAAGCTGTTGACCAGCCCTTGCGATATTCTGATCCCAGCGGCTAAAGAAACACAGATTCTAGGCGGAATTGCCAAAGAGATTGAGGCTAAGGTGATTCTGGAGCTAGCTAATGGACCGACAACTAATCTCGCTGACGAAATCCTGATTGACAAAAAGGTCTGTGTCTTGCCCGACATATTGGCAAACGCTGGCGGCGTAACAGTGAGCTACTTTGAATGGCTTCAAAACAAGGCAGGCGAAAGCTGGGAGCTAAGCCTAGTCAAGGAGAAGCTGCAGAGAAAGATGGCTAGTGCATATCAGAACGTTGTTGAAGCAGCCAAGAACTACAATCTTGACATGAGAAGCGCTGCATTTGTTCACGCTATTTCAAAAGCAATTGAGGTTGTGTACGAGAGGGGAATATTCCCATAGCTCTACACGGTGAATAACCGCAATCCTAAACCCTACCCTTTCGCCCTTTCTGATTCGCCACACAAACTACAGTGCATTTCATACGAACCTGTGGGGCGGCTTTAAACTCATTCCACGTTATCTAAGCCCAAAAAGCTTATCTTATTAATCCTAGTTTACGACGTTTAAATGGTAGGTTCAGAATTCCTTTATGTATGGGACGCTTGAAGTCCTAGGTCCTGAACACGAATTCTCTATAATCGATGAAAAATTAACGCCGCTCCCTATTGTCGACAAGGTCATACGCGACGTTCACGGGCGAATCGTCAACTGCACCTCCCTAGGCGCATGTTCCTTTGGAAAGGAACTTCAAGCACATGTGGCTGAGTTCAAAGCTAACAAGCCTTTCAGCTCACCTGTAGTCTTCGAAGAAACAATGCAGTCAACTGTTGAAACCATCTTGAGCATTCTTGAAAAACGGTACAACGCACGCTTGCTGGGTATGGGCATGCATCCCTTTTTGAGGCTTGATGATGCCAGAGTCTGGGTGCATCGAGACCGCGGAATATATGCGGCGTTGAATAGAATCTTCAATCTGAATCAGCATGGATGGCTTAACATCCAGAGCTTTCAACTTAACCTTCCATACAAGAATGAGACTGAGGCTATTCGGCTTCACAGTGCGTTAATAAATGTCCTGCCGTATCTACCCGCCGTAGCTGCGTCTTCGCCGATTTACGAAACCAAAAAAGGCGATTACATAGACAATCGCTTGCGTTTCTACTTAACAAACCAGTCAGAGGTTCCTTCAATCACAGGCGATCTGATTCCTGAATACGTCGATTCATTCGAAGAATACGAGAAGACAACAGTGCAGCAGTACTCAGAAGACTTGGCCAAGCTGAATGCTCCACGCTGCTTGCTAAACAAAGAATGGCTGAATTCGAGAGGCGCCATAATCCGACAAGATCGAAAAGCAATTGAAATACGCATCTTAGACGAGCAGGAGAGCATCAAAGCTGATGTAGCTTTGAGCTGTTTTATTCGTGCATGTTTGCGCGGAATCATGGCTGACTCAGCATACCCGCATCTCGCACATGATATTCTTGTCCATGATTTCAGTCACGTCGCAAGAGAAGGCTTAGAAGCTGAGGTTCACCATCCTGAAGGCAAAACAGTGAGAAAAGTGTGCCATCACCTTTTGCACGTTGCCAAGAAGAACGCGACTAACGAGGAAAAGAAATATTTACCGATAATTGGTCGGAGAATAGAGAGAGGAAACCTATCCAACTTAATCCTAAGAGCAGTTGCGGCCAAATCTAAGAAGACAGGTCTGAAAGAAGCAATATTCAGCGTGTACTCCAAACTCGCGGAATGCTTGGAGAAAAATCAGGTGTACGTGAACTAGCATGTCGCCTAAGACTAGTAAGAAGCGGCGCCAAGCGGACTTCTTCCATATTTGTCGAACATGTGCTCACGGATGCTGCACGGGAGTGCGACCTCCTCTCTCGCGTAGACGGAAACAGATAATCCGAGAGTATCTGCAAGAACACGGCGTTGTCATCCGCAATCCATTTGAGAAAGGAAGGTACATGTTTCCAAGAGAAACAGAGAACGGCGACTGCATATTCTTGGACAAGACTGTGCGGAAATGTTTGATTCATCCAGTGAAGCCTGAGACATGTGCTGCAGGACCTATCACCTTTGACATAGATGCAGAAGCTGGGAAGATCAGATGGTTTCTGAAGATGGACAAGATCTGTCCCTTAGCCGGGCCATTGCAGAAGGATAGAGTAGCCTATCGCAAACATGTTAGATCGGCCAAGCGTGAGATTCGACGGCTTGTGAGGGACCTGGATGCTGAATCGCTACATGCAATTCTTGCCATTGAAGAACCAGACACAGTCAAAATCGGCGAAGAAGAAGCTACTTCAGAGGTTCTCGCTAGGCTGAAAAATTGAACCTGAAATCGATTCGCTTTTAAGCATACTCTTCATTCCTTTTCGAGTCTTACGACAAGGCTGGATAACAAATGAGTCAGAGTCAAGCTGAAGGCACGTCTGAGGATAGTGCTGATCTGAAGCCTCTGTATGTTAGGTCGATAGTGAATTCGTTTGGCTCTGGCACTGTTAGTCCATTTCTAAGTGCTTATGCAGTCAAGCTGGGTGCTTCTGCTTCAGAAATGGGCGTCTTTCAATCTGTTTCAAATCTGGCTCCTAATCTAATGCAGGTTCCTTGGGGCAAGCTCAGCGACAAGATAGGCAGACGAGTTCCCCTGATTGTTCTAGGTAGTCTGATAGCCTCTGTTCTCTGGATTCCATTGATGTTTGTTGCCTCGCCCAGCCAGTTGATTGCTGTCATAGGAGTTCAAGCAGTGTTGGGTTCAATGGCTACACCAGCATGGATTGCTTTGATAGGAGACCTTGTCCATTCCTCTAAGCGAGGTCGAATCACTGCTCTAATCAATCGTTCAGCTGGAATCGGAAGCTTGCTTGCAACGCTTGCTACTGGATACCTTATGATTCTGATCTCGGGAACGGTACAGGAGATGTTTCTAATGCCTCTAGTAATTGCCACATTGCTTGGTGTTGCATCAGCCCTTGTAATGCTTCTTGTGAGAGAAAGACCTCATCCAAACAACGCGTCTACAAGATCTATTTTCAGTCTTCGAGATGTAGCAAAAGGCGTGAAAGGCAACAGTAGTTTCTTGCGCTTCTGCACTGTGAGCTGCATTTTTGGGTTTTTCATGGCTATGAGTTGGCCGCTTTTCACCCTTACTACCGTTAACGTCTTGAATGCATCATGGTTGGAAATCGCGCTCATCGGCGTAATTCAAGGTGCTGTTACAATCGCTCTGCAACCCTTGGGCGGAAGACTGACTGATCAGGTGGGAAGAAGACAACTGATGATTATCTACAGGCTTGGGCTGGTGCTTGTTCCAGTTTTCTACGCTTTGTCGACAAGTGTTTTCCATCTGTACTTAGCCAGTGTGGTTTTTGGCGTTCTTGTTGCGTTTGGAGATGTAGCTATGTTTGCATATCTTTTAGATGTCGCACAGGAAGAGTCTAGAGGCGCACTCAGCGCTTTCTACAATTTGGTGACTGGAACGGTCTTTTTCGCAGGTTCTCTAATTGGTGGATACTTGGGCAGTTATTCCATTGGCATCTTTGGGCTAGTGTTGGGACTACAAATAGTTTACGCAGTATCAGCGATTGGACGAATTATCGGCGGCTTGACTTTCATGACACTGAAGGAACCATACAAGTATCCAAGCACTTTACGAAGAGAGCTGTGGCAAGCCGTGTCGAGAATTCCATCAGTCTGGGAGCGAGGCTAAAGCAGACGTGATTCTCCATCTGACTCGTCAACAATTGTCCTTGACTCTTGAGGTCGAAGGGAAAGATTAAGGATTAGTTGCTCAATAATCTCTGTTCAAGAGAGGTTTGCTCTTTGGCTGAGAATATTGAAATCGATATCGAAGACATTAGGAAAGACAATTTGAAAGACATCCCTGAGAGTTGCAGAGGCTGCGTCTATTGGGAGTTTCCAGATGACTTTGAGAAAAGCAAGAGTGAACCGCAGAAGAAACCCGAGCTAGAAGCTAAGAAACGTGAGTGGTTTGAAAAAACCTTGGAGGAGTTCGGCACGTGTGGCAAAATAGTCTACCACTACGGCAGACCTGTAGCATACGCTCAATACGCACCGTCAGCACGTTTGCCAAACACTAACCACTACGAGTCCAAACCCGTTGGCAAACTTGAGGAAAGCGTGGTTTTCATCTCATGTTTGCTTGTGAGTGATGAATCAATGCGCGGCAAGGGAATAGGTAGAATGCTGCTGCAAAACATTATTGAAGAGCTGCGAAGGCGCGGGTTCAAGGCTGTTGAGACTTTTGCATGTCGAAGCTCGTCCAACAATCCTTCTGGTCCAATGTCGTTCTACGTTAAGAATGGGTTTCACATAAAAGACAAGGCGAATCCTGAGTTTCCTCTGATGAGGCTGTTTCTGTAACGGTTTATAGTCGGCGTATGTCAAGGCTGACATCCCTCACCTCGAGAGGAGAGAGGAGAAGAACACCTTGATCAGTCATCTGTCTGTGCGCCATGGCATACGTCATAAAATGAATGACATACGTCATGCTTAAATACGTTTCTACACAATACACTTGCGTCTTCATGGAGCGTCATTATGCCCGTCCCATGCGAAGTGGCAGTGAAATCCGTGATACCAGCCGTTCGCGCTTATATCGCCAAAGAATTGACCCAGACTTACAAAATGAAACAAACAGACGTTGCCTACGCCTTGGGCATTACGCAAACAGCTGTCAGCAAATACATCAGCAACGTACGCGGACAAGCCATAAGAATCGATCAGACAGCCGAAACCAAGAACATGGTGAGAAAAATCGCCTCAATGATAGCGAGCAAGAAAATCTCTGGTCCACAGCTGACCATGGAGTTTTGCCAGGTCTGCAGAACTGTGCGACGAAAAGGGCTTATGTGCCACCTGTGCGAACGCTTCGGTCCGACCCTCAAGAGCACCTCATGTGATATATGCAGAATTGAATAGCACGCAGTCTCGTGTTTTCCTTGTTTCTCTAGATTCTTTATGACTTAGGGTAGCCCAAAAAGAACAACTGGGAACAGAAATCCGACAAAGGTAACAGCGCTTGCTTTTGCCCAACTAATCTCGCGCATGGTTTTCACTGCGACTCCGCCTAGCAGCACAAGCCATGCAAAGGCAACTAGCGAGAAGTACATTCCAAATTGATAGATGAAAAGAGGTCTCCAAGTCTCGCTCATCAGAGTTACAACGTTGTCTATTTCAACCTGCTCTGAAGGCGGCCATGAGCTAATCTCGAATGATATTGAAGGCAACGCTAGATACATCACTGCACGCACAGCATACAGCACAACAAGAACTGATAGCAGATATCCAAAAATCACAAATGAATTGCGTAATGTAGTTTCTCTGCCCTTGGAAAATCTACCCGCTAAAGCTAGACCTAATGCGAACATAAACCAGTACATCAAAATGTAAAGAGCTGTCTGGGCAAAAGTGCGAGTAAACCAATCAGCGAAACCACTTGTTGCCAAGAAACTGGTCCATTGCCCATCAA
The DNA here is from genome assembly GCA_964386655.1 of uncultured Candidatus Bathyarchaeia archaeon. Lineage (GTDB taxonomy): Archaea > Thermoproteota > Bathyarchaeia > Bathyarchaeales > Bathyarchaeaceae > DATETJ01. The sequence goes on from CAYLSJ010000007.1 coordinate 10,237, forward strand.
CTCTTAGTATTATCTTCGTGGCGCTGGCATAATGCCCTAGAGCGCTAACCAGTAGGATGAGCACAGCTAGGGTTACGAGCCCCTTTGCAGCGGGCCTCTGAGCCAGCTGCCTGAATGTTCCTAGAGGCATAACCAAGACCTTAAAGGGTAGAATCAAATCCATTGCAGTCGAGCTTTTGGTTGCTTGGCTCTCTGTTGCAGTCTCTTCTGCTTTTGTTTTCTTGTTGCTCAATTTGCCTTACGAACTCCCATTGAAATGAGGCAATGGAATATGTCTACATTCCTAGTTTAAGCCTTCGGTATGTTTCGTAGTCAACATACTCGATGTTCTTGTTTTCAGCCTGATAACGGATTGTGAACTTCTGTCTAGCTCTCTTGTCGAGAATCTCGTTTGTGACACGTAACGAATAGGCGTCGCTTCCAGCGCCTGAGCCGTAGCTCACAATTACGATTCTATCGTTTGGTCTGGCAAGGTCAAGAACCGCTGCTAACGCTATGGGCGACGAGCCAGAGTAAGTATTGCCAAATTTGGCAACTTGTAAACCAGGCAAGAATTGTTCTTCCTTGAAGCCAAGCTGTGACGCCACCTTAACAGGAAAAGCCACGTTGGGCTGATGTGAAACGAAGTAAGTGATATCCTTGGGCTGTAGTCTCATTTTGTCCATGAGTTTTTCCGCAGCCTTGGTGACATGTTTGAAGTAGGCAGGTTCGCCTGTGAATCTTCCGCCATGCCTAGGATAGGATTCCAGATCTCGTCTCCAAAAATCGGGTGTGTCAGAAGTGCAGGAGCACCAGTCCTCTATTTCGGCAATGACATCGTTGACGCCGAATATGAAAGCGGATGCGCCGTATCCCACGAAGAAGTCCAATTCTCCGCCAATCTCGTTTCGAGGAGCAGCTTGAGAATTGTCTGTTCCCACCACCATCGTGTAGTGTCCACGCGCGCTTGGATAATACGCCAATGCTGCAGCATCCTTAAACATGCATGTTGCTGCTTTGCAGGCAAACTCCGTGTCCACAGCGTCAACGGTTTGTAAGCCTCTCTCCTTGTCTTCTTCGCCAAGTTTGAGAACCTGCGCCACCTTCGAAGCTATTGGCTTAACAGCGTATGGGTTTGATTCTGAGCCAACGTATACTTTCGCAACCATTAACGGGTCGATTCCTGAATGTATCAGCGCCATCTTGCCTGCTTCAACCGCTGCTGTGATCGAGTCTTCGTCGACGAAGGGAACGCTTCTTTCTATTGCGCCGTCTTTGATTCTAAACTTGGATGTATACACGCCGTAGCCGACAATGCCTGGCTTTTCATGCTCTTTTCCAGGTTTCACAATCTGGTGTTGCTGAAACGGGTAATATTCATCTGCGAATGTGAAAGTCAACGAAATTGTAGGAATCACGTCGCTCTGCTCCACAGCATAGCGTCTTCTGAATCTTGGAACAACCTCTTTGCCCTCAAACTGGGTCACATCAACATCAGTCTCTCTTAGAAGACTGTCTGTAAGTCTGCCAGGCACATGAACCCGACCGTTGTTAAATGAGACGATTCCGTACACGTATGCCTCAAGTTTAGTGAACTTGTTCGTGGGTTCCTTCACCAAAGTGCATACTTCGAGCATGCCTTTCTCGTAGAAGAAGTCGATGTCTTGCATCTTACCCATGCTTTTTCTGCCACATGCGCCACAGTAGTCGCGAGGGCGGAAGTATTCTTTTCCGCAGGTTCTGCAACGGCTTCCTCTTAGGCGGTCTCCGATGTAGGAGACTCTTCTCTCTATGGGTTCACTGCTCATCCAGCTAGTCACCTCTCCTCAAGATGTGAACGTATGCCTTGGTGCCAAAACCCTCAAGCTCCAATGCGCCGCCATAATTTGGTTCCTTGTCTGTATGCACTTGCCTATTGCCCGCTTCCATCTTGAGTTGCTGGACAATTTCGTAGATTTGGGCTCCTCCTGTGGCGCCAAGTGGGTTGCCGTCTGCTTTCAAGCCGCCGTCTGTGTTTACATACAGTTCTTTGCCATCTACTTTGTAGAAGCGTTGGGACTCTTTGAGGTTTTCGGCAACGTCTTTCCATGCTGTGCCAGGTTTTGAGAAGCCTAAGTCTTCAAGTGAGACCATTTCGAGAAATGTGGATTGGTCGTAAAGCTCCGCGATTTGAATGTCGGTTCGCGGGATTTTCGCCATTTTTAGCGCGTTTTTCATAGCTATTGAGGTGGCGATGAAGCCTGTTCTCTGCTCCCGAGCTGGATAAGTGACGTAGTCAGTTGCTGAGGCTGATGCTGCAATGCATATAGGTGTATCTGTGTTTTTCTTTGCTTTCTCAGGACTGGCTAATATGAGAGCGGTGGCGCCGTCAGATATGGGCGCAAAATCAAAAAGTCCTAGCGGTCGTTGGGCTTTCCGACGTTCCTTGAGCACGGTTTCGACATTGATTTCACGTTGATACTGGGCGTATTCGTTTTCTACAGCGTTCTTGTGGTTTTTGACAGCTATTTGGGCAAGGGCTGTGTTGAAGGTTTCAAGGTCAGAGGCGGAGAGATTATATTGCTTAACGTATTCGCGCAGCATGAGTTCGTGGTTAGCTTCTGGTGTGCATCCTGCGTAGTAGCTCCATGGGTCTTCTAGAAGCATGAGGTCGTCTCGGATTTTGTCCCAGCGGTCGGTCATCTTTTCAACGCCGCCGACTAGGACTAAGTCGTATCTTCCTGCCTGAATGGTTGTGCAAGCATTGAGCAACGCTGAGCTGAATGAGCGTGTTTTTTCCATCGGTATGTGCAGCTCAGTGAGTTCCGATAGGAAGCCTTCTTCAATGCCGATTTTATTGGTTATTGAGAGAAAGTAGTCGGCTAGGAAGCCTGCATCCAAGTCTTTCCTTTCCAGCCCTGCAGAAACTGAGGCTTTAAGCCATGCTTCTTCAATGAGTTTCTCAGGTTCCCTCTCATAATGCTCACCGAATGTGGTTCTGCCAACTCCGATGATTACCGGGCAGGCACTTGTCATGAAAAAATCCCGTTTTTCCAGCTTTCTCCAAGCTTTCTTTTACCTTCAATTGAGAGTCTATTAAAGCTTACGTGTTTCTCGGTAAAGGCACCCTGCAGCAAACCAACCCTTTTTTGAATCATCTTCAACCTTGGTTCTTAACCTATAAGTATGACAATTCGTTGATATACGCTGGTTAAGCGAGGATGCCGTCTTGATTCGAGTGATTTTCTTCGACCTTGGCGACACGCTCATATCAGAGGAAGCAGTGGGCAGCAAGCACCTCGCAGATGTCACCTTAACCAAGCTTCCCTATTTGGACGAGGTCTTAACAGAGCTAAAGCGCAAAGGGTTCAAGTTAGGCATCATAACCAACACTGTTACCTCGCGTGAAGAACATGTTCGGACAGCATTGCGTAAGATAGACATAGAAAAATACTTTGACTACGTCAGCACCTCAGTAGATGTCGGACATGAGAAACCTGATGAACGAATATTCATGACTGCCCTGAGAGCGTTGAAGGTCAAACCCTACGAGGCGGCTATGGTGGGCAATAGAATAAGCAGCGACATCGTGGGCGGAAACCGCATGGGCATGAAAACCATACTGTTCAAATGGAACAAACGCTACAACGAAAGAATAACATCGCCTGAAGAACAGCCTACGCGAACCATGAAATCACTGAGAGAACTGCCACGCATCATCGAGGAAATCATAAGTATAAAGAACAATGCACCTGAATCAGCGCTGAAAACATAAGAAAAACCAAGACTTAGAGATGATGGAAGCGAAGCTTAGAAAAGAGCTTGAAAGAAACGTCACAAAGAAGTGTGGGTGAGTGTTTTCTTCTTAGCCGAACAGTGCGCCTAAGCCTTCGATGGCTGCCTCTTCTTTCTTCTTTTCTTCTTCCTCTTTCTTCTTCTTGTCCTCTGCTGGTGCTGCTGCTTTGGCTTCTTTTCCTTGGGCTGGCGTTGATGCGGCTGGTGCTGCTGCTATAGGTGCGACTGTTGTTGCTTGCTTCAAGGCTTCGTCTATGTTGACTTCTGCTAGTGAAGCGACTAGCGCTTTGACTCTTATTGGGTCAGCGGTTATGCCTGCTGCTGTTAACACTTGGGTTATGCCGTCTTCGTTAATCTGCTTCCCAGCTTTGTGTAGGAGAATGGCAGCGTGAACGTATTCCATACTCATCTAAGTTTTCACCTCTCCCGTAATTACCATTTCTTGCTTTTCAACCTTTCTGAGCCGATTGCTCTGGTTTTTTCTCTTCCAGTTTTGGCAGCTTCGTGTTCAAGCTTGATGCCTCAGCGTGGGCTTTTCTCAAGAGGTCGCCAACGGTTTCTTTGGTTGGTATGCCAGCGTTCAACGCTAAGTTGAAGGCTTTGCGATGGGCAGACTGCAGTAGTAAAGCCATATTCTCTAGTGTTGGGTAGCCGACGCTAAGAGACAGGTTTAATGCGCTTGATGTGGCTTCGATGAGGCTTTGTCTGAAAGCTTCTAAGTCGATGCGTAGTTGCTCATCCATTATGAGTAACCCGTTTTCATAAACCGCCTTTAGGAGGAGCCCAACTTCGACTGGTTTGATTCCCAGCTTTGATAGTACGCCTGCCAGTCTAGCGTCGATTACATCGCCTTGTTTAGCCACCATCGTGTCCTTGTTTACCCACACGCTGCCTGCTTCGATTCTTGTAGCCAAGCCCACAGCGTTCAACTGGCTGATGACAGGACCGGGCGCCTGCCCAGTGTTGCCTGCTGGAACAATCACGTCCATGGCTGCTGTGTCTCCAGCCTTAGCTGTGGTCTTCACTCTGCCTTTTTCCAGCAGAAGCGAAAGCTTGAAGGGATTGAGGTTTGTGAATAGGAATATGTTGCAGCCGTTCAAGAGGGGCTGAAGCTTCTCCATATTCGGTTTTTCTTTGCATTCGGCAACAGCCCGTCGCATCAATGTGTTCTTTATAACCCGGACATTGGCTATGTCTTTGAGTTTCTTTTTCATCTCTTGCAACTGCGCCGCTCGGACTTTTTGGAGGTTAGCTACCCCTAGCGCGTTGTACGCGTTGAGCAGTTTCTTGATTTCTTCAACTTGAGCGGCTTTCTGCACAACAATTTGCTTGGACATAACCTGCTTTCCGCCTAAATCTTCAGTCTCACAGGTGGACCCATGGAGGCTTTAACCACGATTGACCTGATGTTTCTGAGCCCGCGCTTCAGCTTGCCCTCAAGCCGTCTGACTACAACTTCTATGTTTTCAGCAATTTGTTCGTCAGTCATATCTTCAGTACCGATGCGGCATTGTAGAATGGGTTGAGCCCGCAAGCGAACCTGAACGATCTTGCGCTGCTTCTCAATCGCGCCTGCGATGTCAACGTTTGGCGGTACGGGAGTGGGCATTCGTCCTTTTGGACCTAATACTGCGCCTAGGACTCGACCAACTATGGGCATTAGAGGCGCTTCTGAGATGAAGTATTCGTACTCGTTCACTAGGGTTTTCTGTCTTTTTTTGTCGCCAGCAAGCGTCTCCAAGTCAGCTCGTTCGATGACGAGGTCGGCGCCAGCTCTCTTTGCTCTGAGAGCCAATTCACCACTGGCTATGACACATACTTTGCCTTGTTTGCCCACGGGATGTGGTAGTTCAATTGATTCTTGTATCTTGCTTTCAGGCTTCTTCATGTCGATGTCGCGTAGGTTGATGATCAACTCTACTGACTGAGAGAACTTTCTTTTCTCAGCCTTGCTTTTGGCTTCTTTTACTGATTCAAGAAGCGCCTTGGCATCTAGCGACATGGTTGAAGCCTCGATGCTTTCAAACCGTATGGAAACCAGTTATAAAAAAGTTGTGCATCCATTCAGAGAGGATGAGCCTTAACGTGTATGCAAAGGGAACGTGAAAAAGAGGGAGTTCTAAGGTTCGTCTAGGCAGAAGGTTATTTGGCTTGTTGTAGCTCTCTCATTATTTCTTCGAAGCTCTTTACTATGATAGTTACTTGCGAGTCATGTGCAATTGCTGCCAGAACCTCTGGTTCCATTGAGAGTTTTTGTAAAGCTTCCACACTTGGGGCTTCATACACCATGTAATTCGTGTGTTCTGTAGGCACAAACCCAAACCAAGCTCCAACCATTTTGACTCCATGTTTCTTCAACAGTCCATCCATTTTGCCCACAAGCTCTAAGACTGCTTTCCTTACGTTCTCATTGAATTCAGGACAGTATTCGGGAGCATGCCTAGAAATCACCATAAAGGTAGGCATACAATAACACTCCGAACTTGTATGTTGTTTCTGATTTGCATTTAAAATTAACCAAGAGAAGCCTCAAGAAAAAACTAGGGACAAAGATTTGAAGATTATGAATACGAATCAGATTCTGTTTAGAAGGATAACAGGTTACATCTCTTGTCGCATCAATCTTTGCACGTAAAGATGACAAGCCAGCTATGGTTCACGTTTCCTGTCTGAGGTTATTTTTAGTCCAGATGCTTGATGTCTTCGCCTACAGTGTACAAGAAGATTCTGGCGGAAGATGGACCTAGACGTTGGAATCGTTTACCTAACTCCTTAATAACCGAGGCATAGTTGTTGGACTTGTCAAGACTGTCGAGAAAGGAACGAAATGAGCCGTGATCCTTCTTTATGCCCTGAAAATGCTTAGCATTATAAACTGCAGCATCTATTTTCGCTCGGTTTCTCACGATTCCCGCATCGCCAATTAACCGCTTCACATCGTTTTGGCTAAATTTCGCAACCTCTGCGATCGAGAAGTTCTTGAAAGCCTTCCTAAAGTTAGGCCATTTTTGATCTATCATTTTCCAGCTTAACCCAGCTAGAAAAATCACTCGAGTCATGTTCTCAAAGTATGCGTCGTCGCTGGTAGGCCGCTTGTCTCGATACATCCATTTTGGAGGACTCCAGCTTTTTTCGCTCACTTTTCCTCACCTCCAAGAACCTGTATGCAAAAGCCCATTCTCCAAAGTTTCATGCTTCTGCGTGATAGAAATATAAGATTCTCGTATGCTTACGTGGACATTCAAAGAAGCGGGTTTAGCGAGAGCTTTAGGTTTCTTTCTCTATGATGGAGTCATGTTTTCCTTCATCGATTTCTTTTTGAACATCTTTTGGGTCTTTGCCTTCAACAGTAACGCCCATGCTGACGCAGGTGCCTAAAACCTCTTTTGCAGCCCGCTTAATGTCAGGTGCCAAAAGCTCCACCTGCTTCATCTTTGCGATTTTCACAACTTGCTCCATGTTCAAGTCGCCTACTTTCTGAGCCTTAGGCGAACCTGAACCCTTCGCGATTTTCAGCTCGCTTACTATCAACGCTGACGCGGTAGGCGTGCCAACTGTAACCTCGAATTCCTTGGTTTCGGTGTCAACAATGACTTTGACGGGCACTTTCATACCTGCGTAGTCTTTGGTGACTTCGTTGATTCTGTTGACTATGGCAAGCACGTTGACGCCTAATGGTCCTAAGGCTGGTCCGAGTGGAGGTCCAGCTGTTGCCTGTCCACCTGCAACCAATGCTTCAACAACTTTCTTAGCTTCGCTCACTGTTGTGTCACTTCTTCTCTTTTCGCTCTCTCAACCAGTCGCACGTAATCCGCGTGAACTGTGATGGGCAACGTGAAGGTTGCTTCAAGCAGTTCAAGTGTGACCTCTTCTTTCGTCTTGTCTATACGGGTGATTTTGGCTCGCATGCCTTTGAATGGACCGCCGACAACCTCCACAACATCGTCTGTGCCTAATTCCTCAATAATGGGCTTGGTTACAATGTAGCGTTCGACTTCTGAAAACGTAATCAATCCTGGCACTCTTGATCGCACGTGCTTGACGCCTGCGATGGCTTGCTCCACGAAATGTGGTCCGTCTGCTTCAACGAAGACGTAGCCTTTCATCATTTCGGGTACAAGCACGGCTTTAATGGGCAGTTTGATTGTTTCCACGCGGGACGCTATCATGTCTGCCACGTTTTTCTCCTGTCCTGCTGTGGTTCGAACTGCAAAAACAGAAGTAGGGATTTTTCTGATTTCTTCAGTCATTATGCCTAACAGCCTTCTAGACGCCGCTCCAAGCCTGCAACGCTGCTGATACGAACTTGATTATGAAGCCCACAACACCGATTACAGCTATGCCCAGAACGCAAATCTTCACAGACAGCCACAGCTCATCTCTACCAGGCTTTTTAGCAAGTTTCAGCATTTTGGCCGCTGAACTGAAGAACGATCTGACACCCAATGTTGGTCAACCTCAAACAACAAATAGAATCTAATATTAAAGCCTTGAGGCAAAGAACAGCCTCCGTGTTAATGATTAGTCATGTGCTTCAGTGTCATCATCACCAGAGGGCGAAGTTGCTTCCGCTTATAAGATACAAGACACAATAATCCCAGTAGCTGGCAAAGTTAGAGGTCTACTAAATGACCAAGCGTCAGATCGCAGACAAAGCGGTGTCAAGGTTTCTCGAAGGCTTGAACTGTGCGGAAAGCGTCCTTTCAACATTAGCAGAACATCAAGGCGTGAGCAGTTCGCTTGTTCCCAAGATTGCGACGCCGTTTGGAGGCGGCATCGCTCGAAGCGCTTCTATTTGTGGTTGCGTGACTGGAGCGCTTATGGGAGTCGGCATGAAATACGGGCGCATGCGCAGCACAGAGGATAGGCAGAAAGCCTATGATGCAGCGACGAGTTTCATGACTGCCTTTGAAAAACGATTCGGAAGCATAATCTGTTACGATTTAATTGGCTGTGACTTTCGAACTCCGGAAGGGCACAAACGCTTTGAAGAGTTGAAGAAAAGCCGTTGCGCCAACTTTGTGAAAGGCGCTGTGGAAATCATGCTTGAAAGACAGAAACGCGCTGTTTAGGACTGCAGAACCGTAGTCGTATCTTCTCTAAAGCAGGTTGAGGAGTTCGTTTAGAGACAAGATCACGTGATCTGCTATCTGGCTTTCAGCTTTCTTTGTGCGGCAGATCAGAACTGTTTCTATGCCCAGTTTCTTAGCGGGCTCAATGTCAGTTTTGATGTCGTCTCCCACTGTCATGGCTTCAGCGGCTTTGACTCCGAAGCGGTTCAGAACCGTGGTGAAGCTTTGTGGGTTGGGTTTGACTGCGTGAGCCTCTCTTGCGGTGCAAACAAAGTCGATTAAAACATTGTGCTGCTTGATAAGAGGCTCAAATCTCCATGCAGCGATGGTGGTTACAATCGATGTTTTCACTTTTCTTTTCCTCAGTTCGCTCATGGTAGGCACAACGTCAGGATAAAGCATGGTATTATCCAGTTCCAAATCCTTGGCTGCCAAACCATTGATGAGTGCGGTGGTTGGCTTGATTTCCAGTCGCTCTAAGACTTTAGCGTAGTATTCATGTGGAGAGTTTGCTCTGCCCTTCGGATAGTCGATGAACGATATGAATTGGCGAGCAGCCCAAACCTCTTGATAGTAGACCTCGTGCCCTGCTTCCCTCAAGATTCGACTTAAAGCCTCATCTCTTGACTCCAGCCCTTCCTTGGAAGTTATCAAGGTTCCGTAAAGGTCAAAGATGACGACTTTAGTCATAAGCTTCTATCCTTCATTATTTCTATTCTTTTCTTGGGTAAGGACAAGACTCGTTCAAACTCGTAAACAACTCTGGACACAACTGTCCATGTTTCCAGCATTTCAGAATCAATGCATGTAACCT
>CAYLSJ010000008.1:0-1131 GCA_964386655.1 uncultured Candidatus Bathyarchaeia archaeon
GCAGTTAGGACAGCGTTAGATGAGGGAAAACGTGACATGCTGGGTATGATTGCACACATGCAGGGCATACGTTACATTTCCACGCTTGTGTTACAGCAATACGATACGAAGTTGAACACGTTTCTCAACATCAATACAGTTGAAGATTGGAGGCGAGCGGAGTCTATTTTGAAAAAAGCCCGATAATCGTTTAAGTTGCTATCCATTTTGTTATATGCTTAGTATTGCAGTAGGAATTCTGCAGACATGGAGTCAATGCTATGAACATGGTTCAGGTGCTGCCGGTTACAGGGTTGCCTCTATTTAAGAAAGGTGACAACCTCGCACAACTCATAAGTGATGCTGCCAAGAAGCAGGGAACGCCGTTGCAAGATGGCGATGTGATTGTGGTCACACATGTAGCTGCGTCAAAGGCAGAAGGCCACGTTTACAACTTAGACGAAGTTGTTCCTTCTGAATTCGCAAAAACAGTTGCAAAAAAACTTGACAAAGACCCAGCTTTAGTTGAGGTGGTTCTGCGAGAATCAAGAGCGATAAGACGCATGGGCGAAGGACGTTTGATCACAGAAACCAAACACGGCTTCGTGTGCGCTAACTCAGGGGTAGACCAATCGAACGTTACAGGCGGCAGAATAGTTGCGGCTTTGCCAAAGAACCCTGATAGCTCTGCAAGGCGCATACGCAAGGGCATAAAGAAACTAACAGGCAAGGACGTAGCAGTCATAGTATCAGATACGCATGGGCGTGCGTTCAGAGTGGGCGAGACTAACATCGCCATCGGCGTCGCAGGCATCAACCCTATACGAGATAGGAGAGGCGAAACGGATCTTTTTGGCTATGTCCTGAGAGTGAAACAGACAGCCATAGCCGATGAACTTGCATCTGCGGCAGAGCTAGTCATTGGACAAGCAAGGGAAGGAATACCTGCTGCAATTGTGCGAGGCTACTCGTATCCTCGATCAGAGAAGGCAAGCGCAAGAATGTTAATAAGACGAAGAAGGAAAGACTTGTTTCTCTAGCAATCTGCAGAAGCGGCTAGACGCCATAAATATTATATATATCAGAAGAATTGTAGGCGAAGCAAAGGTGTAGATTCATGAGTTGGAGAAGCATAACAAGACTCTCAGACAA
>CAYLSJ010000008.1:1231-12464 GCA_964386655.1 uncultured Candidatus Bathyarchaeia archaeon
ACAAGACGCTTAGATTTATCGAGGCTCCGATGCTCCATTGGCCTGAGACAATGTTCACCTATCTCAATGAAGACAAGATTCTGTTTCCATGCGATTTCTTTGGTTCTCACATTGCTGGGGGATCATTCGACGACGAGGTAGAGGATCTGCTTGTTCACGCTCAGAGGTACTTTGGTGAGATAATGATGCCTTTTAGGACAATGGGACAGAGAGCACTCGAGAAAATAAAAGACGTGGATATCAACACAATTGCCCCAAGCCATGGTCCAATTCATAGAAATCCCGAGCGCATTCTGAACGCCTACAGAAAATGGGTGAACGGCGAGACCAAGCAAAAAGCTATCGTAGCTTACGCGACGATGTGGCACAGCACGGAAAAAATGATCCAGCCACTAGTCGAAACCCTTGCATCCGAGGGCATCGAAACCGCGGTCTGCAATCTGGCTGTTTCTGACATAGGCGACATAGCGAAAGACTTGGTCGATGCCCGCGCTATCGTTTTGGGCGCTCCCACAGTTCTGGGCGGAGTGCACCCGCTGGCTGTTTACGCAACTTACCTAGTTAAGGCGCTTCGTCCACCACTGAAATTCGCACTTGTCCTAAGCTCTTACGGATGGGGCGGAGGCGCCATAAGACATATTCAAGAAATCCTTGGTCAAACGAAACTGGAGCTTGTTGGAGCAATGGAAATAAACGGTCCACCATCCGAAGACGATATCAAGAAAGTGACAGAGCTGGGTATCGCCTTGGCTAAAAAGATCAAGGAGGCTTGACAATGAGCGAGAACAAAAAGAGAGCACTCAAGGAAATAATCAGCCAGCTACGTGCTGGTTCATCGCCAGAAGAAGTCAAGGAGAGATTTAGGCAAGTTCTAGAAAACGTGAACTCAGTAGAAATCGCCCAAATTGAACAAGAGCTGGTAGAGGAGGGAATGCCTCGGGAGGAAATCCAGAGACTATGCGATGTGCACATGGCCGTATTCAGAGATCAGCTGGAAAAACGAAAGTTAGATGTTCCGTTAGGGCATCCCATCAACATTCTTATGGAAGAGCACAAGGCGATGCTTCAGATTGCAGAGAACCTCGGCACCATAGCAAGCAAACTCGGGAAAATAAACGACAAAAGCTATGTTGTCGACGAATTGCATGAGCTCGAACACGTATCCGCAAGCTTCGAGGATTCGGAAAAGCATTATTTGAGAGAGGAAAACGTGCTCTTTCCAACTTTGGAGAAACATGGAGTCACTGAGCCCCCAGCAATAATGTGGGCTGAACATAACGAAATAAGAGAAAAGAAGAAGCAGCTTGGCAGACTTGTCAGAGGATTCGGAGACTCAAGCTTTCAGGATTTCAAGACACAGCTTCTAGCGACTTCGAAATCCTTGAACAGTCTTCTGCCAAACCATTTCTACAAGGAAAACAACATACTCTTTCCCACAGCTCTTCAAATAATCACAAGCGAGGAATGGAAAGCCTCAAGAGCAGACTTCAACGAAATCGGATACTGCAGCTTCACGCCGCAACACTTAATCTCAACAGCCAGAACAGATGCTCAGGGCGAGGAGAAAATGACCACTCAAGAAGATACATTGAAATTTGAAACAGGCAGTCTTTCCAAAGAAGAAATTGAAGCTATCCTAGATACTCTACCAGTGGACATAACCTTCGTGGGCAAAGATGATGCCGTGAAATATTTCAGCAAGGCTGAAAAACGAGTCTTTGTGAGGACAAAGTCGGTTATCGGAAGAAAGGTTCAACTTTGCCATCCGCAGAAGAGTGTTCACATAGTGAACCGTATAGTCGAATCCTTCAAAGCCGGCAAGAAAGATGTGGCAGAGTTCTGGATCACGGTCAACAACCGTCTAGTTCACATAAGATACTTCGCAGTCAGAGACAAGAACAGAGAATATTTGGGCACAATGGAAGTTACACAGGACCTGACAGACCTTAAGAAAATTGAAGGAGAGAAGAGGCTACTCGACTGGAAAGATTAAGAACTCTTTCGTCAAAACCGCTGCTTCTTACTTGAGCCTGAGGCTTTCTGTCTGTGATAGTAGTCGTTCCAAGTCAGCTTTGCTGTGAGCTGTGCTCAGTCCACCAGCTTTCCCTGGGAGGAAGAAGACTCCATTCTCTATAAGGTGCATGTGGTATTCTTTGAGTTTTTCTTTGTCAGCGTGAGACGCGGCTCTAGCGTCTTCGATTCTCTCCTTCGAGAAGTGTGTGTGCCACAACGAGCTTGAACCTGTTACTTGAACGTTCCAGTTCTTGCGTTCAAACACGTCTCGAAGCTGTTTCCGCAAGTCGTCGCCCTGCTTGTTTAATCGATTAATCAGCTTTCCATCCTCAAGTGCCTTCAGAGTTGCCAAGCCGGCAGTCATCGTTACGGGGTTAGCTGTGAATGTGCCCCCATGGAAGGCAAACTTGGGTCGTTGATACAATAGAGGATTCATATGCTCCATTATTTCGCGCGATGCCGCTATTGCGCCTATTGGGAAGCCACCGCCCAGTATTTTGCCCAGAACAGTGATATCGGGTTTCACTCTGAGCAGTTGCTGCGCTCCTCCAGGCGCCAGTCTGAAACCTGTGATTATCTCGTCAAAAATCAGAAGTGTGCCGCTTGCGGTGCAGAGTTCTCTAAGTTCTTCTAGGAATTCTGTCTTAGCTGGGATGCAACCTCCTGAAACCATGACCGGCTCGACAAAAACTGCTGCCAGCCTTTGCCCCTTCATTATTCTCCTCACCGGCTCTATCTGATTGTAAGGAAGCACAACCGTGTCGCGCAGGGCGCCTTCAGTCAGACCGTTAGACTCAGCAAGTTCGAACGGCTGCTTCACAGCGACATGCAATGCGTCGTAGCCTCCATGCCATCCGCCCTCAAACTTGCCAATACAATCCCTTTGAGTCACTGCTCTTGCCAACCGAGTCGCATACATTACAGCCTCCGTGCCAGAGTTTGTGAAGCGGACCATCTCTGAGGTGGAAACCATCTTAGCTACCTGCTCTGCCAACGCAATTTCCAATGCGTGAGCTGTGCCATAATGCGAGCCTTTGTCAAGCTGCCGCTTCACCTCACGGATTACTTTGGTCGGGCTGTGTCCTAAGATGAGTGCGTAGTGTCCTATCCAAAAATCAATGTATTGGTTTCCATCGACATCGTATAGCTTGCTTCCTTTGGCTCGCGCCGTGTAGAATGGATAAGGTTCGATGTAACGTAGAAAGTAGGAAACACCTGCTGGCAAGACTTGCATTGCCTTGCTATACAGCTTCATGGACTTCGGCGTCTTTGCCAAGTAATCGTTGGGCAATTATACAGACTCTCCTTCCAATACGGTTACGACCAAGGGATTTTAAAGTCTAACGGCTTCTAATCGTCAGAAAAGGTCAAACTAACATTGCAGACTGTTAGACTATTTTTGCGGTAGCTCTGGTTTCTGTGCCCTAAGCAGCCGCCACTTGCCGATTATGTCTTTCCTGTACACATGTAACATGCCGCATCTGGTACATTTCATAACCTTGGTACTTCTGCGAAAATCCAATTCGTAAAGCTCCATCGATGACCCGCATCCTTTGCATCTTCCTTGTTTCGCCTTTGGAAGTCCAACTAATGAATCATGAAGTGATCTGCCTACCTCACCCACTAAGTTCTCCTCCATGGCAGCTTGGCTCGAACCTTTCTAGGTCTGTAGCAATCGTTTTAAGGGTTCATAATATCGATGGATATACAGCGAAATTATGATAGGCGACATCGCCAGCTCTCTTTTTACTTCTAGGATTCAATAGTAAAGTGAAATGCGCGTTCAATTTGCTCCTTTGCTTTAAATCGTGACCACTCACATACAGCTTAAGAATGACAAGCTCCAAAGAGGATTGCTGATGCCGAAAATGACAGTTAATAAAGAAGTCCTCCTAACCTTGCTCAAGTGCACTAAAACAGGCCCTGCCAGCAGACAATCCGTTATTAAGATCTCAAGAGCGCCATTTCAGATTGCGGAAAATGCGTTAGCAGAATTCTCACAAATGCAATTGTTCAAGGAATACGGCGACGTTGTTGAAGCTACGCCAAGTCAACGGATCGAGATAGCTATTCGCGCTCTTCAGCTTGGCGTTGACTTTCAGCGTGTATGCAGCTTGCTCCAGTGGAGCGAGTTTGAAGGCATCGCTGGTCAAGCGCTTGAAGCGAATGGTTACAGCGTGATGCGTAACTTACGATTCAAGCAGAAAGAGAGAAGGTGGGAAATCGATATCTTAGGGCTCAAAAACCCCCTAGTTCTGTGCATAGACTGCAAATGCTGGAAACACGGGTGGCGCAATTCAGCTAGCTTGCAAGCAGTTGAAGCCCAAATAGAACGAACCAGAGCGTTCGCGAATGCCCTTCCCAACTATGCCCAAAGAATCGGACTTGAAGGCTGGACCACGGCGACATTCATACCATTGGTCTTGTCATTATTGCCGGGACCGTTCAAACTCTGCAAGAAGGTTCCTGTTGTTCCTGTTCTACAGATGCAAGACTTTATAAGTGAACTTCCTTTTGAGGCACGTTGGTTGTTGCATATCGATAAAAAAGTGGATCTCGGGGGCCGAATATTGACAGAGTTCTGTAAAAATGAGTCATGAGATACGATCTGTCGTGCCACAGTCTACGCGATATTATCAAAAATCTTCGAATTTATGCGCAACATAACCATAGGAGCTGACTCCTTTGAAGCAATCGGGCGTACCACGCTTAATGTTTTGCGTCACGGTCAAGTTGTGCGGTTCACCTGCAGTGAATGGAAGTTCATAAGGGGAGGCCTTGTTCTGGCTGAACTTTTGATACCGAACCGGCCGTGGTGTGCCCTTCGTTGCTCGGCTAAGGGTCAAGCGGGCTTTTCTGCTAGGATAATCATTCGGGAAGCTTCTGTCGTGAATTTCTGTCCATCATAACCGCCATGCACTTTTTCAATGGCTAGTCCAGCCTTGTTGAGCAGGTGTTCTATGCGTGCAAGCGTGAACAATCGCACTGAGTGTTGAATAGACCTGGTATGACCTGTGTTCTTTTGGATTAGTGTCCATTGGCTTGCTAATCTGGAGCTTTTAAGATCTAGCGTGCGTCTCTCGAGCATGTAAAAGGGTTCGAACTCAGCCCAGTCCCTCTCATGGAAACCTTTGATGACGTGGTCTCGATTGGCTAGGTCCAGCAGGAACTTGCCTTTTCTTCGAAGGATTCTGTTAATCTCCAGTAGGCTCAAGGCGTCTTCGCTCTCAGAGGACAAGTAACCAAAGCTCGTGAACATGTTTAGCACTGTGCTGAAGACAACAGCTCGGAAAGGGAGGAATCGCATGTCCGCCCTTACTAAGTGAAATATGACTTTAGCAGTTTTCATTCTCTTCTTAGCGATTGCAAGAAGATTCTTGGACAAATCCACTCCTATGATATTCCAGCCACGCCTACACAAGGCTATTGAATGGCGTCCTGTTCCACAGCACAGATCAAGAGCCAACCCTCGCTTGGACACGATACTCTCGATAAAATGAGCCTCCCTTTTAGTGTCACGAGCGTTGACTATTGCTTCCCAGTCAGCGCCCATGTCGTCAAAAATGTTCTCGTACCATTCTTTCTTTCTTGCCGAGTGCGCTTTTAGCAACACCTGCTCCTCCAGTCTTAGACATGACAAGGTAGCCTACATATAGCCGACGGTAATCTGATGTTCAGTGTAAGCTCTAAATTGCTCTTTGCTTATGAAGAAGAGCTCCTTTGACTTCATGAGTCAGTGTTGGCTTGTAGGCATCATTTAGTTTTTTAAGGGTTTCCGCCTCTAGGATAAGCGTGTACGGTCAAGGTATGTGGGTTAAATGAAGAGAGAAGATGTTGAACGGCTTCGACGCTGGCGAAGGCGTGGCTTCTATAGCGAGAATTCCCTGGTCAAGCTACTCCAGAGAAACAACTTCTATGCAGTGCGAGTTCCTGTTAGCAACCCGAGTCTTAACCCTCTGCCAGATATCATCGCAAGACGAGACAAGCATGTTTATGCCATCGAAGTGAAAAATGCAGGTTACTACGCCTATTTTCCCAGGCAGCAGATTCAGAAGCTGTTTCAGTTTCTTTTTCAATTCGTGCCCGTAGAAGAGCAGTACAAGCACCCGATTCTAGCCGCACACATGGGCAAGCGATGGTTGTTCCGAGAAATCGATTGGCAAGCGTGGAAAAACGGCACGCTGCCTGAACAAGAACGCATACTGAAGCGTGACGTTAGCAACTTTGATTTAGAAACGGACAAAGAAAACAAGGAGATAAAGTCAACTAACGCGATAAACGACAGCAAAGGATTACAGCCAGTGGCTTGAGCCAATGAACTTTTAAGCGATGACGCTTTCTGGCCATGTCAAAGCATGGCGCCACAAGTCCTGAAGCTCAGCAATCCTGTCTCCGACCGTTGCCTCCAGTCTCTTCTTCAACACCTTGTCGCTTTTCCAGATTGTTTTGAGATCCTTGAGCTTGCTTATTCGACCTGCAAGTTCATAGTCGCCTAATACCTCCTTAATCCAGTTCTCAAAGTCTCCCCGCCTCAGGTGGAAGGTCAAGGACTTGGAAGTAGTGGCGTTGATCTTGCTGCGCAAGTCAGATAAGCTTACGGCTGAGTCACCGGTGGGTTTGCCAATGTCCTCGTAGAAGAAGAAAGCTCTGTCATTGGTAACTGTTGTCAGCATCTTTGTGATTGAGTCGCGGCTCAGTGCCTCAAATGTGGCATCCTTTCGTTTCTCTTCACTTAGCATCGATTTCTGAGTCATGGCTGGTCGAAATTATTGGCGCTGCAGTGTCCTCTAAAGAGTTTTATGAATTCCAGATTCAGATTCCCCACTTGCGAGCATCACTCCTGACGTGTCGGTTTCTGATATATTGAGATCGGCGAAACATCTCACTTATAGAGTCTAACACAAGGTATACGATAGGTGTTGAACAATGAACCATGATGAATGGCTGGTTCACAGAGAAGACGCAGCTCACATCAAGTGTCAGGATTCCTATGCCAAGCTTCTTGAAATGATGAGTCGCCTAGAAGAAGACGTTGACCCCAGACTGACCGCGGAACAGGCTGAGTTTTTCAAATCGCTCATTACGAGCTTGATTGACACAATAAGATCCTTCAAGTATGAAGGTAAACATTAGATCGCTTAATCTCTTATCTTCGTCTCTTCTCAAGTAACCTCTTAATTATGTCGTCGTATGATTCGCCCTTATGTCCTTTCTCCTTCAGCATTTCAACAGTTTCCTTTCGAAGCCTTATGCTAGTAAAAGACTTCTCCTTGGATGATATCTCTTCAACAGGCTTTTCCTCACTAACACTCAAGCTTTATTCCCGAGCATAACTATCATGCACATTGCATATAAAAGCATAATCGTGCAGCAAAAGCTTCGATTATGGAGGCCTCATTAAATAGAGTCTACCAAAATCTATGGGAGCTGTCAAATCTGCGCAAAAATGCGCCTAATGCGCACAAGATGCAATTGGTGGCATTCTGCGGTACACCATGCACCGTCACCGCTAATCATTATCAGGATGCAATTAGCCCCATGGAACGATTGTGTGTTTTTGATCGATTACCCTAGCCCAAATCCCTTCGAAAATTGCTTTCGTCACCATGAGGTCTGTCTGCGTCCAAGAGAAAAACGCGTTACACTACGTAGTAGTCGACGACTTTTTGCATCCTTTTTGGCGTCTGTGACTTGAGATAGGTTCTCTTGAGTATCTTTATAATCTGCGGTTGAAAACGAGCTATATCTGTCAATGTTATCAAGCCCACCAAATCGCCTTTTGAGACGACTGGCAGTTTCTTCACTTTCATCTTGAACATCATCCTAGCTGCTTCCTCAAGATCCATGTTAGGTTCAGCGATGATGAGGGGCGAGGTCATTACTTGAGACACTTTGGTCTTTTCTGGATCTCGGGACGCTGCCAGCACACGATTCAGCATGTCACGCTCAGTTACGATGCCTACCGCTCTGCCATCTCGAACGACGATTAAGCATCCTATCTCATGCTTGTTCATAAGATCCACAGCTTTTCTCACCGTCGCATCAGCCTCGATTGTTACCACATCCTCGACCATAGCGTCTTCGACCTTAAGCGACATTTTCACTACCTTCCTTAGTAACGTGTGTATGCCTAGAGTTAAAAGATTAATCCGCGAAAAAAGGTTCCGTCTATGCTTTTGTATTCACTTTAACTGGCGAATCCATGAGCTCTATGCGGGAAAAAGAACCCCAAAACAGGCCCGTTTGACACGAAAGAATACTTCTTAGCCACTCTATGTAGGCTAAACCCTTAACTTCCTGCGAAACCATCCATTAACCAAAGTGGTCTTGGTGATGTTGGTGCTACGGTAATACTAGGTCCCAGATGCATCACCAACCCTCACCGAGACATTCCCACCGAATACAAAAGCATAAACAAATCTCAACCTTAGGCAATCCTAAATCTCTTCTTGACTATACCCTCGGTCCTTCTAATATCGCGTCCCGCGGCGTCTTGTCCTGAATACCTGCGAGCAACTTAGGACACCATCCGCAAGAGAAAATCTGTCTCCCTACACTACTGCCAAATACCTTTATTCTTTTCAATATCACATTCTAGGAAGGAGGTATTCAAAATGAAGGTTCTCAGTGGAAGTCTCGTGTTGTCCACACGGGGCGAAGTTGATTTCATCAACATTTCAGAAAAGGTTCAGGATATTGTTGATAAAGCAGGCGTTAGGAATGGCATAGCTCATGTTTTTGCACCTCACGCCACTGGAGTGCTCTCTCTCATTGAATATGAACCCAGCTTGCTTGCAGACATCAAGAATATGTTGGAGGAGTTGATTCCAAAACGCCGAAACTATGCCCATCCGTCCAACGCTCACTCCCACCTTAGATCAATGTTATTTAGTCCAGAAAAAACTCTGCCTATCGTTGATGGTCAGCTTGTGCTAGGCACTTGGCAATCGCTTGTATTTGTTGAAACAGATGTTCATCCGCGTCAAAGAACAATTGTCGTGCAGGTTCTAGGCGAGTGACGTGGTCGCAGCTTAGACGATCTTCATAAGCCGCCACTCACGATAGTCTGTTGCCACCTTGATGTATCCCTTGAGCGCTTTGTCAACTTCTGCGTCTCCTGTGTCAACTCTTAAGACGCCGCCTTCGATTCCTTGAATCTTGCCTTTAGTGGCAGCAACGATTATGCGGTCTTTTCCAACCCGTCGCACGATTTCTGGGCTTATCTGTTGGTTTCCCCTGCCTAGCAACATGCCTTGGCGACCTATTGGCGAAAGCACAATCCATGTGTCTCTCCAATTCTTGACTGCGCTCAGGATTTTCTGCTCATTAACGTCTTTAATGAGTCTCTTATCTTGATAGAGATCTATACCCAGCAACGTTTTCCCAACTCCGAGCAGATCTGCGATGCATTTTATCGTAGTGCCAGGACCAAGAATGTACGCAGCGTAAGGTTTCATTTCTTCAATCACAAAACGCGCCACAGCCATCTGGCTGTCATGCTCATCCGTTGTCTCTGGGCTGATTTGCTTGCTACCTACGTGCCGCACAGGAACAAAAGGGCCCTTCAAAAATCCGTGCAAGCTGACTCTGAATCTGTCGCCTCGTATAGCCTCCTCGTCTGCATCCATAACCTCGAAGTCCATGAGCTGCGCAGAGCCTTCGAGGAACTCGCTAATTATGTCGGCCGCGTCTGTCGGACTCGCGGCGAAAACGCCGCTGTACATTTTTACTCCAGACGGTACCCCTAGAACTGGCAGACGGTTGCGCCCGCGTAAGGCGTCGAGAATATCTCTTGCTGTGCCATCTCCGCCGACGAAGACTATTATGTCCGCCTTGTCTTTTGCCATCAGTTTTGCAGCCTTTTTGGTGTCTTTCGCCGTTGTCTCCTGCTTGCGTTGCATCGGCAGGATGTATGCTTTCAAGCCAGCTTCGTGTATTTCAGCTTCGCCCATAGTGTTTGGGCATGTTACTAGCTCGATTTCTGTGGCTAGTCCTAGTTCTTTGAGCCTTTTCAGGAAGTCCACGGCTCTGGTTGGGGCGATTGGTTTGGCTCCTAGGGCAATAGCGTCTTTTGATACGTGGTTGGTTCCTTTCAGTCCTACCTTGCCGCCCATTCCTGCAATGGGATTCACTATGAAGCCTAGTTTCAACTTGCTCAGTCACACTTTGAAGCCTAGTTTATTAGTGCTTACCCTATATTGCTTGAACTGAAAAATCATTCTGTAGTCACGGTCGTTCTTGGCGCTTGTGCTCCTTGCACTGAAATTTTGAGAGAAGAGGGAGACTATTCACTTAAGCCTTCTTCTTCTGATATTGTCGCTATTCTAGAGCAGTGCTTAGCTGGTTCCTGCACGGCTATAGCAAACCCTTTACCGAGATAAGTAGGGTTGCGATGACCAGAGCTGAGTCAATGTATTCACCGTTTAAGACTTTCTTCAGCACTTGTTGAAAATCTACGAATTCAATATTTGCTATTTCATTTGGGTCGTAACTGCTTCTTTGCTTTAGGCTCTTTGTGAAGAAGATTTCGACTGTTCCTGGTCCCATGACGCTGGGCGCCCATGTGAATCTTCCTATCCATTCGAGTTCTTCTGCTGTGTAGCCGGTTTCTTCTTCGAGTTCTCTTAGGGCTGCTTGCTTCGGTGTTTCGCCTTTTATCATGCCTCCGGCTGGCAGATCTTCCATTAGTTTGCCAAAGGGATGCCTATACTGCTTCGTTAGTATCATCTTGTTATCCTCGGTGAAAGCAGCAACCGCCACCGCACCTGGGCCCTCCCAACCTGCCTTTAAGTAGACCCACTCGTGTGTTGAACCGTCTGCGAACTCAAGAACATCCTCCAAGATGCGTCTGCCATGCTTGTCGTAAACCAAGCGGGACTGGAGGATCTTAACATTCTCAAATTTACCCACGACGCGCACTCTCAACTTCTTTACGTGATTACCTAATGCCATGAAAAACCTAATTTATCAGCCTTACTAAGTAAAACACTTCAAAACTAGGCATTGTCAGGCGTAGACCTAGGAGATCTAGATGGAAAGAATGAAAGCAGTAGTCAAAGGCAAAAGACAGCCAGGAGCCGAAGTCACTGAGGTGTCGCAGCCAGAAATTAGAGAACATGAAGTACTAGTTGAGGTCGAGGTGGCTTCAATATGTGGCACAGATGTGCACATCTGGGAGTGGAACGAGTGGGCCCAGAAACGCATGAAACGGATTCCGATC
>CAYLSJ010000008.1:12564-19517 GCA_964386655.1 uncultured Candidatus Bathyarchaeia archaeon
GGCGCTGCCAAGGTTTTTGCTACCGCTGGAGGTATGAACAAAATACGCATGGACTTGGCCAAGAAAATGGGTGCCGACATGGTTCTTAGCGCCAAGGAAGAAGGAGACAGGCTTGTCAAGACTATTGTTGATGCAACGGATGGCAACGGAGTTGACGTAGCACTGGAAATGTCGGGTGACCCTAACGCTGTGAGACAAGCGTTTGAAATGCTTACGCTAGGTGGCAGAGTTTCATTGCTGGGCCTTTTGGAGAAGCCTATGGAACTTGATTTGAATAATGCCATGATTTTCAAATCAGCAACTGTGTTCGGCATAACTGGTCGTAGAATGTTTGAGACTTGGTATCAGGTGCGAGGATTGCTTGCAAAGCCCAGTTTTAGGGACAAGATTTCTGCTGTGATAACACACAAGATTCCGATGCGCGACATAAGCAAAGGCATAGATTTAATCAAGTCTAAGCAGGCTGGGAAGGTTGTCTTAGAACCGCAGTGGTAACAAGGTAAAGGTTAAGAGAAGCATCACAAAGAGACTAGAATTCTCAGGGTGAAAAATACTGTGCGGAACCCAACTGCTTTTCTAGCGCAAGAATATCAAGATCTGGTCAAGAATCAGCTCGATTGGAAAATACGTATTCTGGAAGGTCCGAGCACAACTTGGTGCAGAGTCGATGGCAGAAAAGTGCTGATGCTATGTTCAAATAACTACCTGAGCTTGAGCACACACCCAAAAGTCAAGGAAGCGGCGTTGAAGGCTATTGAAACACATGGAGCAGGCTCAGGCTCAGTTAGACCAATCGCGGGCACCATGGACATCCACATTGAACTGGAGAAGAAGCTGGCTAAGTTTAAGCATGCTGAAGCATCACTTGTTTATCAAACCGGCTTCGCCGCTAATGCAGGACTTATTCCGCAGCTCGTTGGAAAAGAAGATCTGATCGTAAGCGATGAGCTTAACCACGGTAGCATCATTGATGGCAGAAGGCTGAGCCACGCTGAATATGCAATCTACAAGCACACTGACATGAAAGACTTGAGAAGGGTTCTTGACGAGGCGGAAAAACACACACCTCCTTACAGACGGATACTGATATTGACGGACGGCGTCTTCTCTATGGACGGCGACATCGCGCCACTCGACCAGATCGCTGAACTGGCCGCTGAGGTCGGCGCCATGGTCTATGTAGATGACGCGCATGGTGAAGGCGTTTTAGGAGAAGGCGGCAGGGGCATTGTCTCCCACTTCAAGCTTAATCGCGACCAAGTACATGTGGAAATGGGTACATTCTCCAAAGCGTTCGGCGTCGTAGGCGGTCATATTACAGGAAGTCAAGATCTCGTTAGCTTCGCGTATAACCGAAGCAGAACATGGCTGCTGAGCGGTTCACATCCGCCACCAGTGGCTGCGGCGTGCATAGCCGCTATTGATGTTTTGGAGAAAGAACCACAACACGTTGAGCAGTTGTGGGACAACACACGATATTTCAAGAAAACCATGAAGGATCTGGGTTTTGACATAGGCAACAGTCAAACACCAATCACGCCGGTTATGGTCGGTGAAAGTGCAGTAGCCAAGAAACTCAGTTCAAGGTTATTTGAAGAAGGCATCTTCGCGTTGCCAATTGTTTATCCAATGGTAGCGAGAGACAAAGCCCGGATCAGAACCATGATGAACGCTCAACTGACTAGGAATGATCTGGACTTCGCCATCGGCACATTTGAAAAAATAGGCAAGGAACTACGCATAATTTGACCGTCCTTCTCGGCAAGTCTCACTATACTCTCTGCGTTTGCCGCAACCCAGACAATGACAATTCGACAGTGAACGGACATTCGTAGCAAGTTGTCCTCTCATATTTGAAGCAATTTTCTACGAGAAGTCTGATGGGATGATCTTGATTTTGCGTCTTTCATCTATAATCGGGCCAGTTCGCTGAAATTCGATTGCTCGAGCGTAGAGCAGAATCTCCAAGATCCATGTAATACTCGTTTCCTCTTGAAGCCTGTTGAGCATCTCAAGGCGCTCAAGCGCTTCCTCGCTTGCTTTCTGAGTTCATGCGGCACGCAATTTGCGCGATTCATCGACTATATTTAAGCTTCGGCTCTAATCGCTTTGCAGTCGGCAGCTGTGCAACGGCTCTATGAAAACGTTTATGTCTTCTCGAGTGGCACCGTGAGGTATAAGGAAAAGCATCATGCAGACAGCGTTTCGAAATCTATGTGAATTGTGCGAAAAGCTGGAAGCAACAACCAAGCGTCTGATAAAGATTGACCTTGCTGCGAACTTCGTGAATACTCTTCAATCCGAGGAGATTGAGCAGGCTGTCTCGATGATATTGGGTCGCCCCTTTCCAAAGTGGGATCAACGCGTGCTGGAAATCAGTTGGGCAACTCTGAGCGGGATAATAAAGCGGTTAGCCAGTTTCAGTTGGAGCGATTTCCGAGTTGCATACAGTCAAACTGGGGATGTGGGTTCAACTGTCAAGACTATGTTTGAAGCCAGCAGAATCAAGAAGCAAGCCACATTGTTTGAAAAGCCTATGACCATTCTCGAAGTTAGGCGCACATTTGAGAATATTGCCGAGGCTTCCGGTGCGGGCTCCAGAGAACGCAAAGAACGCTTGGTAGAAGCACTGCTAAGCCAAGCTTCGCCTATTGAAGCCAAATACGTTGTCAAGATAATGACCTTTGACATGCGGACAGGCTTCAGTGAAGGCTTAATGGAGATGGCCGTGGCTAAAGCCTTCAACATCTCACTCGAAAAAGTTCAGACAGCAAGCATGCTCACAGGGGATATCGGCGAAACCGCTTCAATTCTAAAATCGAAGGGCATAGAGGGCTTAAGTCAGCTTGGATTCCGTGTTTTTCGACCTATCAAACCGATGATGGCGCAAGTGGCTGAAGGTGTAGAAGAAGCTCTTGAAGAAGCTGAAGGCATGATGGCTTTTGAGTATAAGCTGGATGGTGCTCGCATTCAAATCCACAAGCAGGGCAATGAGGTTCGTGTTTACAGTCGACGTCTCACAGATGTCACAGGAAGTCTGCCAGAGGTTGTTGATCTAGTCCAAACTGAAGTCAAGGCTCAAGAGGCAATTCTTGAGGGAGAGGTTATCGCAGTAGGCAAAGACAAGAGTAGCCCACTGTTGTTTCAGCATCTGATGCGAAGGTTTCGACGGGTGCACGGGATCGCCGAGATGACAAAGGAAATCCCCATTGCACTTGAGTTGTTTGATGTCATGTACGTCGATGGAAAGAGCCTTATTGACGAACCCTACCTTGAACGCAGGACAGAGCTGAGCAAGATCGCTGGTCACATAAAGCTAACCGAACAGAGCATTACAGGCAATGTTCAAGAAGCGGAGACTTTCCTGAAGGAAGCTCTGGATAAAGGACATGAAGGGCTTATGGCTAAGAAACTTGACAGCCCATATACGCCTGGAATAAGAGGAAAGCGTTGGTTCAAGATTAAACGCACCTTGGAGTCTTTGGATCTTGTCATAGTAGCCGCTGAATGGGGTTATGGACGCAGACATGGATGGCTCAGCGACTATTACTTAGCGGCTCGAGATGCTGACACAGGAGAGTTTGCCGTTGTGGGCAAGACTTTTAAGGGCTTGACTGACCAAGAAATCATTGAGCTGACAGAGCGGCTGAAGCAGTCAATCATTCGTGAAGAACCCCATCGAGTTGTCGTTGTGCCCAAAATCGTGGTTGAAGTAGCATACAACGAAATCCAGAAAAGCCCGAAATACGATTGCGGCATGGCTCTGCGCTTTGCTCGGATAACTCGCATAAGGGACGACAGAAGCCCAGAGGACACGGATACAATTCAAAGGGTTCGCGGAATCTACGAGAGACAATATGAAAAAAAGGCGAGACTATAATGAGAAACAAAGCCAAGATAGGAATGGCATTAATTGTTGTCGGAGTCATTGTAACTTTTCTCTGGTGGTATTCAGCGAGATCCGTGCTCCTCTCGTGGTACTGGTCCTCTCGGATATCTTTTCCTACATTCGCCGCGTTGATGGTTATTCCCCCAGTCGGGTTAACCGTTGTAGGGTTCGTTCTGTATTTAGCTGGACGAAAAGAGTATTGGAAAGCAGCTCTGCGGCGAAGAAGCTTGCTCAGCCTTCTAGGATTGGCTCTGATGCTTCTGGGCGTTTTCTTCAGTTGGCTGTCCTATGCGCTTGCCGTCGAGGAAGCTAATGCACTTGACCCACCTTACGCTAAGCCTTTAGCTTATTACCTGGGCACAAGCTCTCCCTACTTTGTCTTGTTTGCATTATGGATTGCGTCAGGTCTGCTGATCTTCGCGGACGCCATTGACGCCACGCTAACAAGGAAATGAGTCTTAGCATCGCAGTAGCGCTGCCGTCTCCATGCAGACCTTTATTTTGTGCACGTAAGATCTGGCTAGGTTATTTTGTTGAACTTTGCCTTGAGTGCTCCGCAAATCGGGCATTTCTCTGGCGGGTAGCCTTCAGCAGTGTTGCCGCAGACACTGCAGACGTAGTAGTCTCTTCCTACCAAGTCCTTCTTGCCTTTCAGTTCCTCAATCGCTTTCTTGTACAGGTTTGCATGAACTTGTTCGACCTTGTTAGCCACATCGAAGCTCCAAGCTGCCTGTCTATTTCCTTCCTGCTGCGCGGCTTTCAAGTACTCCGGGTACATTTCCTGAAACTCGAAGGTCTCGCCAGCTACGGCAGCTTCCAAGTTGGCTGCAGTTGACTTGATCTCTCCCATTATTCTCAGATGATTCAAAGCATGAATTGTTTCAGCCTCAGCTGCGGCTCTGAACAGTTTGGCAACTTGCGGAAAGCCTTCTTCTTCAGCTTTTCTTGCGAAGGCAGTGTAGCGTCTATTTGCCTGAGATTCACCCGAAAACGCGTTCTTCAAGTTCTCATCTGTTTTGGGCATGTGATCCTCACCTTTAACTCTAAATACTACGTTTGAACGGATATAAGTTCCACTTGCGAATCCTAAAGCGAAGAACAAGCCTTTCCGAATGTGATAAGAAATGGGCATAATATTCGCTTGTATTGCTCCTCATGGTGCAGACATAATCCCTCAGTTAGCAGGAGACAGATTGAAAGCCTTTCGTGAAACAAGGCAGGGAATGGAAGCACTAGCAGACTTGCTCAAAAAGAAGAAAGTTGACACAATCGTCATTGCCACTCCGCATAACCTGCGTCTGAGACACAACATTGGCATCATAATTTCGGAATTCACTGACGGAGCCCTCAAAACCGACGCCGGCTCTGTTCAAATCCGTTTCAAATGCGATCGCGCTCTAGCCGAAGAAATCATACGCGAAACCGAGAAGACTAAACTTCCAGTTGTGGCAGTCAACTATGGCACAGATAAAGGAGACTCTTCCTGCATGCCCATGGACTATGGAACATTGATCCCACTCTGGTTCCTCGGATGCTTGAAGAACAAGCCAAGAGTAGTCATAGTTACGCCCTCTAGAGAAATTCATTTGAAGAACTTAGTTCAACTAGGCACCGCCATCGCAAAAGTAGCGGAGAAATCCAGGACAAGAGTCGCGTTCATCGCAAGTGCAGATCAGGCTCACACTCATAACAAGAAAGGACCGTACGGTTTTCACCCTGACTCAAAGAAATTCGACAGACTAGTTGTGGACGCGGTTGAGAAAAACAACCTTGATGCCTTGCTCAATTTGAATCAACAGCTCATCGAAGACGCCAAACCTGACAGCATATGGCAGATAGCTGTTCTTGTCGGTGTCTTGAAGCAGGTGCCTATGCATGGGAGATTTATCTCTTATGAGGCGCCCACATACTTTGGCATGTTGTGTGCGGCCTATACTCCAAAATGAGCCCGACTTTGATCTTATCTCTTCTTTTCTGCTCCTCTGAAGAACGCGTAATACAGCGAGCTTGCGCAAAAGTAGGTTATAGTCGTGAATAGGAAAGGTGTGTAAAAGTCGCTGCCCGTCATCAATGCACCAGAGATTGAAGCTGTTATCGCTCTCGGAATATTGTCTGCCATAATCATCAGACCGCTGGTCGTGGCGCGTTCGCCCTCAGACACCATCTCCATTTGAAACGCTCCGTTGATTGGCCCAGCCATGTTCATGAGGGCTCCACGGGCTAGATAAGATGTTGCTGCCAACGGCAGATTTGGCGCCAGTGTCATAAGCATGATAAAGGGCATGGAAAGATACTGGCATGTGACAACTGCTTTGACTTTGCCGATTCTCCTAGCAACAGTTGGCGCGACAAACGTGCCTACAGCTAGCGTGACACTGCCCAGAGCAAATATTGTTCCCACTTGCTCTGCAGTGGCTGCGAACTTGAGTTTGAAGAATAGACTGAATAACGGAACAATGAAGCCTGCTCCGAAGCCGATTATGCCAGTTGGGATCATGAACTTCACTATTCTGAACGGATGCTGAACGTTTCTTAGACTCAAAAGTGTGCTGACCTTTTGTTGATGCATGGATTTTTGCTCTTTCATAAGCAGATACGGGATTGAGCCGATCAGAATCAACGTTATAGCCAGAGTAAGTGTGATGCGATAGCCCACAGCAGAGCCCGTTCGGGCTCCCGTCTGGAAACCTAATAATGAATTGAATACGTCAGGCATGAAGCCGCCTGTCAAGCTGCCTATCACACTCATGAACGTACTGATGGTCCAGTTGAGGCTGAAGAGATATGTGCGTTCCTCCTCCCTACTGTTTTGCATCATAAACGGGGCTCCTGCGACTCCGCCTATGGTGCTTATCAATCCTCCTGTAAGGCTGATGAGAAGCAAAGCTGAGGGTTGCAGAGTGAAGATTTGAAAGACGGTGAGCAGGTTTGCAGTCTGGCTCGCAATTATGGCTGTTCTCGTGCCTATGCGTTCGCACAACAGCCCAGCTGGCAGGGCAACAAGCCCAGTGGCTATGGCTCCTGCTGTGAACAAGTTGCCGATAAAATCGGGTTGGAAGCCTAT
>CAYLSJ010000009.1:0-10388 GCA_964386655.1 uncultured Candidatus Bathyarchaeia archaeon
AGCATCAACAACAAAAAGATTCGACAACTACATACCAGACGCAGTAGACTACATACGCAGATGCGACAACGAAAAACAAGCCCACGAAATCATCAACTACCTAGAAAAAAGACACGAAATCACAACAGAATACGCCCACAAACTCAGAAAACAACTCAAAACCAAAGGCGTACGAAGCTTCGGACCAAAAAAACCAGACGACTACTACTCACGCACAGAATAAACAGCCTCACCCGAGCAAACATTACACAAGTAAGCTCACCGCAGCTCATTCTCCAAAAGGAAAGTAAATAAGCACAATCCATAACATATACGCCAAAGCAAACTAAAACCATCCACAACAACAGCCAAGCACAGTGAAACCTCATGAAAAAAACATGGCTCACATTCACCATCCTCACTCTCTACGCTCTCGCACTCGCAACACTCACCATAACACTACCATCACCCGCCCAAGCCACACCAACAACACAATCCATAGACGTCAAAGCCGACCACACAATAGAAATCAGAGAAAGCGGACTACTCATCATCAAAGACACCATAACACTAACAAAACTCAACGAAACCGCCGAACTACCAGACAACTACACACTAGGATTCCCATTTACATACCAATCAAACCTAGCCTACACCTTCGCCTACGAAACCCAAAACCCAAACCAAAAACTGCCCCTAGAACTCAACGCAGGAATCGGAAGAACAGGCTTCTACGCAGTCAAAGCAACCATACCTACAGGAGTCAACCAGTTCACAGTAGTCTTCGTATTCTCAAACAGCATCTCATTCATGACATTCACCGTTGAAGAAACACAGGTCACATACTACAACGCAAGCTTCCCAGCCTACCCCACTCTGCCTCAAACAGCATCAGAAGTAAACCTAAAAATAATCACACCCACAAGCCTAAATTACACAAGCAGCTCATTCGAGCAACAAAACATCAACCTCACAAGAACCACTCAAGGCTCCACATACACATTCAGCCACCTCAAAAGCAATCTAACTGAATTCACAGATCAACCCGCATGGCTCCATGCCTCCAAACAAGGCACCACCACACCAATACTAGACATCAGCGAAATCGAACGCAAAATCGAAATATCAGGCAACCAGCAAATAACGGTATCTGACTCATACAAAATGGTAAACAAAGCAGGCAAGCTTACAGAAGTTGGCCTTAAAATTCAAGCAGAAGCATACCAGATTTCCGCATTCGACGAATTCGGAACAATTCCCGACAAAAACCTCAAAACCCAACAAGGAACCATGTACACAAACGTCACCATAACTCCAAGTCTCCCATCAGCCGAAGGAGACGAAGTCCACATCCTCATTCAATACAAACTACCTTGGAAAAAACACGTCACTGTGCAAGACTTGAATCAGTTCAATGTCTCACTCTCCCTTTTCGAGAACACCGATTGGGCCATAAGAAAACTAACCGTGACCATTGCTCTCCCGGAGGGCGCAACTCTAGATGCACCTCTAAACTCTCAAAACATATTTAACATTCAGAACACAGCCTTCTCAAGTTCCCTTATCTTTGCCTTTCAAAACGCCACCCCTCTTCACGATAGCTCATTTGCCTTCACCTATCAGCGGCAAATTCTCTGGGATTCATTTCGCCCCACAGTCTGGATAGGCACCTTTGTCTTAGCCGTAACCGCTCTAGCTGGTGCATGGCATATGTACAAGCCTCTCCCCACGGCTCCACTGCCAACAGCAGTTATGAGTGTGCGTGCCGAAGACCTGAAGAACTTCATCAGCTACTACGATGAGAAGAGACGCCTTCTCAGAGAGACCGGATCCCTAGAGGCAGCGGCACGAAAAGGCAGGATACCCAGACGGCAGTACAAGGTAAGGAGAATGACCATTGATAGCCGCATGTCTTCCCTCTCCCGTGACCTGGCGGCGCTAAGAGACAAGTTGCGAAAGGCTGGTCCTAGATACGCTGAGATGATGCGCCAACTGGAGGTAGCCGAAACTGAGCTTCAAGGAGTCGAAACCGACATTGGCCGAACTGAAATACGCTACCGTCGGGGAGAAATCTCAACCGCTGCTTATCATAAGCTGCTTGAAGACTCGTACCGACGAAGAGATAGATCCCAAACAACTGTTGATGGAGTTCTGTTAAGGCTTAGAGAGGAAATCACTTAACGCAGATATGCTCCAGCCCTGACAAATGGAGATAAATAGGCAAAGTAAATGCTTTTATCTCGCGATTTTCATTTCTGATAGACTCTCCAAGAGGAGACGCACACTGAATGGTTGAAATCAAAATAGACAACGACAAATGTGACGGTTGCGGAACATGCAAGGACACATGCCCTGTCAGCGTGTTCGAAATCAATGACGGAAAATCCCACGCGATCAACGTGAAGGATTGCCTAGCCTGTCGAGCATGCGAGATTCAATGCCCAAACCAGTGCATCCAGGTAATTGAGTAAAGCTAGACCTTCATCATAACCTCCAATACACAGATTGAATCGTCTTCACGTTGCTTATGACTTGTTCCGCTTTTCTCAGCACCCTCGGATGTCCAACAGGACGGCTGTCGTTGACCCTGTATGATGCATGCGCCATTTTTGCAATAGCTGATGTTACCATTTTTCCTAGGAAGTTAAGGCTGTAGCCGCCTTCCAGCGCAACTACAAGTTTTCCTTGACAAAGCTTTTCTGCTAAACCTACAATCCTGCCGAAAGCTTCCTTGTAACCCATCATTGACAACGAAAGATCACCAACAGGGTCCGAATAATGCCCGTCGAAACCTGCTGAGATCAACATAAATTCTGGCTTGTACTGACTGGCTATTGGTGTAACAATCTCGTCGAAAGCTCGTATGAAAATTGCATCGTCTGCTTTGAAAGGCAAGGGCACATTGACTGTGTAACCCAATCCTTCACCTTCACCGATTTCATCAACAAACCCTGTACCTGGAAAGCCACTTGAGTTTTCATGCAAGCTGATGTAGAGAACTCTATCAGTGCTGTAGAATACTTCCTGAGTTCCGTTTCCATGATGAGCGTCAACATCCAGTATCAACACACGACTGAAGTTCAAGTGATTCAGAAGGTAAGAAGCAGCAACAGCGACATTGTTGAATAGACAGAAGCCTAGAGCATAGTAAGCGCCTGCGTGATGCCCCGGTGGTCTGACAAGTGCAAAAGCATTTTTCGCCTTATGTTCAATTACTGTGTTTGCAGCATCTAAGAGAGCTCCAACGGCAAGAGCAGCTACTTCGCAGCTTCTTGGACTGACTATTGTGTCCCCGAGGTCAAGGATTCCGCCTCCTTTGGCGCATGTTTTCTCAACCAGACCAATGTAGTCTCTCTCATGCACCGCCTCCAAGTCTTCCCGCTTGGCTTGTTTAGGTTCAAGGTAGACGCATTTGTCAGACTCAAGTAAACCGCTTCGACTCAATTCGTCAACAATTACTTTTAATCGGATAGGGTTCTCAGGATGATTAGGTCCGGGATCGTGATCAAGAAATTTTGGGCTGTAGAAGATTGCTGTGTTCACCCTGCATCCCTCTCAAGTTTGGGCAAATCGCTTTAAAAACCTGTGTAATATATTCACGAGGCGTTAGCCCTTTGCTTCTCGCCAAATCCCTAACCCCCCTGTCTACACCCGTCGCAAACTGAATAGCTTTCTTAGGCTTACAGACAATGAAAGGTGGTATACCAAGATTCTCGGCGACTTGACGCAGAACTCTCTTCCTTAAGCCGTCATTTTCCGATTCGATTTTCAGGTCAATTGGCAGACTCAATGCAAATCGCACGACACTGTTGTCAGCAAATGGCAAGCGTAATTCGACTCCGTTAAAGACAGTGAGCGGTTCATCCCGCTGGAAATTCGCCTCATAGGATGTGGTCGTGTCATGATACAGTGCTTCGACTACCTTTTTGATACCACACTTTGCATAAACAGTAAGGTATCTGCGATATCCGCCAAACAGCTCGTCAGCACCTTGACCAGCCAACAGATAGCGGCAGCCAAGTCTCGCAGCCACTTGAGCAGTCCAGAAGAGCGGGATACCTAGGCCAGCTTTCATGATGTTGGGTTCTTCTATCAACCACAGAACCTTTGGGAGCACCTCCTCAACATCCGCAATCGTAAATGCTTGAATCATAATCGGCAAACCAAGTGCCTTAGCAGATTCTTCAGCATGCGCTAATTCAGATTGTCCCTTTAACCCAACTGTAACTAGAGTCACTGCAACTTCACACTTCTGAGCTAGACGGGCAATTACGGTGCTGTCTAAACCGCCTGAAAAGGCTACTCCGACATCCTCAGCGCCAGCCACTCTTTCTCGAGTCGATTTTTCCAGGAGCTTCTGCAATCTGCTTGCAGCCTCGCGCATCTTCATCCCTCTTTGAGGCGGTTGTCTAATAGTCGAGGCTGCGTTGAAAGAGAATCCCTGTCGGTTTACCGATGCTAGATTCCCGGGTGGAAACGAGTGCACATCTACTAATTCAATCTTCCACAGAGCCTTCCGTTCAGATGCGATAGCACACAACGCTTCATTTTCCCCATAATAAAGCGGCATCACACCTAACGGGTCTCTACCGAGCATCAATTGCCCGCTCCAAAAAACAGCAAACGCATAGTACCCATCGATGGTTCTGAGCATCTTCTTCAGCGGGTGCTGAGGTGGGTGCACTTTGTTGAATGCAGCGCGACCTATAGAACGCGTTGTCGACTGAGTGAAAATCTGTCCCTCGAACACCATCTCATGATGATTACCAAATCCGCCTGATCTGTCAACCAAAGACGTGCTAGAGACATTGTGCCCTATTGCCAGAGGGCTAGAGAATAGAGCTGAACGTTTTCTTAACTCATCAAAGCACTTCGTAGAAACGGATGTCTCCGGAGTAATCACTTGGTGAGCTTGGTTTCCCCGATGAAGAAGCTCTTCAAGCATGGCTACAACTCGAGGAACAATATTCTCCTCGCACTTGCTCAGAACCGCAACCAATGCGCCCATTGCGACGGCACCTCACACACTCAAGCTAAGTATGGTTTGATATTGATCTGCTTTAACATTTCGAGTTTATGCCGCAGGATCGGCTTTCCGTCCAAAGCAGAAACGTGAGAAATTCAAAGACGTTTGTCTTCCTTCGTGAGTGCACAGAGCTTTTTAACCTTCGCTTCCGAGTTAATCCTTGGGGGGTAGAATGTGTGTTCTGAGGAGTTTGAGCGAAACACAGTTGCGGCATTGGCGAAGCTGAAAAGGATGAAGCCTGCGGAAGTCACTCTTGTACATCATGATGACGCAGACGGCCTATGCTCAGCTGCCATCACGAAAACAGTTCTAGAACGCGAAGGCTTCCGAGTTAGAACCTTTTGCTTGGAGAAGGCTTACCCCGAAGTTGTAGAAGACCTGCACAAGCACGTCAACGAGACGATAATATATTGCGATATCGGCTCAGCCCATTCCGACTTCATATCAAAGGTTAATGCAAGCAGAAACCTGACGATTATACTTGATCACCATCATGATCCGCCTGAGGTGACTGACCCAATGGTGTTCGACTTGAATCTGGAACGTTTCGGCTTTGCAGGAGACACCGAATTTTCAGGCGCCACGTGCAACTATCTTTTTGCTAGAACTCTGAACAAAGCCAACATCGATCTCTCTTACTTAGCATTAGTCGCTAGCCGCGAAATCCCAAGCGGCATTGTAGGCTTAAACAAGAAAGTGTTAGAAGAAGCTTTAGAAAGCGGCGTGGCCAAGTCCGAGGAAAGGAAGATCGTGATAGTCAAGCTTGGAACAAGTGTCAACGACCTCTTTGCCAAGCTGCAAATCCTAGGCGCCGTAGGCTATTACGAAGGGGGACCAGAGTTAGGCATTCAGGCCTGTCTCACAGGAATAACTGAGCAAGTCAGAGCTAGAGTCAAACAATGGGAAGAAAAAAGAAAAGCTGTGAATAAGCGGCTAATTGGATGGCTCTACCGACAGCGTCTGAAAGAGATGGAGCACCTGCAATGGTTTGATGCAGGTGATATGTACAAAGACATGGGGACCAAGGTCATCGGGCAGTTCTGCTCATTTCTATCCTATCAAACAAGACTCATCAAGCCTGACAAGTACATACTCGGCTTCATGAATGTACAGTCTGAAGTGCCTGGATGGAAAGGCAAATTGAAGGATTCATTGGTCAAGGTTTCAGTTAGAATTCCCAAGGCTCTGCAAGAAGCAATCAATAGGGGAGACATGCGAAATGCAGTTGACGTGCTCTCTAAAGCCTCTGAAGGCTTCGGCACTGCAGACGGACACAAATACGCAGCCAATGTAGTCATTCCAGCGGACAAGAAAGAGATCCTACTGGGAAACGCGGATGCCCTCACAGTCTTATAAACATGTTGACGTCTAAATTGACTCAATCATGTTATAAAAATTGATATACACGTGTACCATGGTTCTTTGATGCCGAGGTCTGAGCCATGAAGGACACTCTTAAGGAAGAGTGCGGAGTCTTCGCTGCCAAGGATTTCGAAGGTAGTTCGATTTTTCCATATGTATACTGGGGGCTGCGAAGCCAAAATCATCGCGGTCACCAGTCACATGGCATAGTGACATATAACGGCAGTTTTCATGCTTACAAAGGCTTAGATCTTGTTCCCAAAATAACCAGACACGCTGTTCACTCATGGTTGAACAAGTTGCCTGGAGACGTGGGCATTGGAAACGTTCGGTACACAACCTCGGGCGGAACTGATGAGGAGTCACTTGTGAAAGGCATACAACCATTTATCTTGGAGGCAGATGGCGTTAAAATCGCCATAGCTTTCAACGGCAACATAGTCAACACAGCTCCACTCAGATGGGAGATAAGAAATAGATTTCAGTCCTTTGCCTACGAATGCGATGTTGAGATTGTAGGCAGCAAATTGCTAATGAGCTTAACTGAGAATAAGGACTTACCATCTGCGGTTGAGAAATGCGTGAGAGACGTAGAGGGCGCCTTCTCAGTTGTTGGTATAACACAGGATGGCGAATTGTTTGCCTTCAGAGATCCGTATGGCATTAAGCCGCTCTGCTGTGGGCACAGTCTGACACGGAATATATGTGCTGTGTCATCGGAAACAGTGGGACTGGACATAAATGGCCTTTTGTTCGACTTTGAGGTTGAGCCAGGCGAGCTAGTAACAGCTACAAAAGATGGTTTCACCCGCGAGGAAATCGCGCCGTGCAGAAGAAAGGCCTTATGCGCCTTCGAGTTCGCCTACTTCGCCCGGCCTGATTCCAGACTTGGCAACCGATTCGTGTATGAGATTCGAGAGGAATTTGGCAGAAACCTGACACGTGAATACCCTGAGATAGCCAAAGATGCCGACTTAATTGTCTCCATGCCTGAGACAGGCGACGATGTAGCTTATGGAGTGCATGAAACAACAGGAATAAGATGGGAGCGTTCAATACGAAGACATCGATATGTCACCGAAAGAGCTTTCATATTACTGCCCGAGGAACGCCACGCCACCATAGACAGAAAGATAAACGTTCTAGCGCAGAAAATTAGGGGCAAGCGGGTCTTAGTTACGGAGGACAGTATAGTTCGCGGCGACACAACCAAAGTTGTGGTTGAGAAACTTCGTCGCCTCGGAGCGACCAAAGTTCATTTGTTCATCACTTACCCACGTATAATCGGTCCATGTTTTTACGGAATCGACATGGCAACTTATGGCGAGTTGATAGGTTTCCGCCACACTCCTGATGAAATAGCAGAAATCATTGGCGCTGATTCAGTCAACTATCAATCCATTGAAGGATTCGTCAAATCCGTTGGCACAAGCGAAGACGAACTCTGCTTGGCTTGTGCGACCAGCATGTATCCGACACCACTTGCACAGAGAATGGCAGATGAAATGCGAGCAAGTGTTGAGAAAGGCCACAAGGAGACAGGACGGGTCTACGAAGTGGCAAGTGTGATTTAATGGCAAGGGTTAGCATACTAGTTGTCTCCTATGGCTCAAGAGAAGTAGCCATGATAGACGCTTTCAAACGCAGCACAAGCTACGAAACTGAACTTTACATCGTGGACAAGCAGAGAAACCCGTTCAACATTAAAAGAGCACAAGAACATGTAGTTGTTCCAGACTTTGACCTCCAAGAAATAGCCAAGTTTGTAAACAAGCGCAAGGACAAAATCGACTTTGGAATTGTCGGTCCAGAGAAACCTATAGTTGAAGGTGTCCGTGATGTTGTCGAAAATCTAACGCATGTACCCATTATCTGCCCGACAAGAGACTACGCCATTGAAGCTAGCAAGGTTGCACAGCGCCGACTCCTTGATAAAGTCGCGCCTGAAGCCAATCCAAAATTCAAGATTTTCAAACCAGCAGACTACAGAAGCCTCGCGACTCTAAGAAAGGACGTTTACGCATGGCTGAATACGTTGAAGAATGAAGCAGTCGTAAAGCCCGATAAACCTGCGGCTGGAAAAGGCGTTGGCGTCTGGGGCGATCACTTCAACGCTCGAGAGCAGCTATTCGACCATTTCGCAGCGAACTTTCAGCACGGCGCCGTGATTATTGAAGAAAAGGTTGAGGGTGAAGAATCCAGTTTTCAGGCATTCTGCGACGGCAAACATCTGGTGTCATTGCCTGAAACACGCGACTACAAAAGAGCTTTTGACGGTGACCATGGACCAAATACTGGTGGAATGGGCTCCTACAAGAACACTGGCGAAATCTTGCCCTTCATGACAGCAGACGATAGAGAGAAGGAAATTGGACTTGTCGACAGACTTTTCAGAGAACTCCGCAAGAAGGCAGACAGCACTGATCTGCGGGGCATTCCTTTCTATGATGCCTTCATCCACACAGGTAAGGGACCTAAAATTCTGGAGAACAACAGCAGACCGGGAGACCCAGAAATACAATGCCTCTTACCAATCCTGAAAGACGACTTTGTGGACATATGCTACAAAATACTTGAAGGAAACCTGACCAAGGTCAGCCTTGAAAAGCAAGCGTCAGTGGCGACCTATAAAGCCCCGCCGTCCTATGGTGGATACGCCTCGGCTTTCCCAAGTCGCATAAACAAGGCTGAAGTGGGAGCTCCTCTGGATCTACGCGAAGCCCATAGACTCTGCACTCGACACAGAGATAACTTGCGAGTGTACCCAGGCTCGATGGAAATCAGAGATGACGGCAACACATATTCATTAAGTTCTAGGACGGTGTGCGTGGTCGGTATAGGCAAAAGCATAGAAGAGGCGAGAGAACTCTCACTGGAAGGCTTAAAGGCCATTAAAGGAGGAGCTCTTTGGAACCGAAATGACATCGCCTCCAAAGAGCACATTGCCCGAAGCATCGAGCACATGAACCGCTTGAGGATTCAGAACTAATGACTTCGCGTGGACCAGACTTTCAGAGAATCTTCATCTCTGACTGCGAAGGGCCGATTTCAAAAAACGACAACGCCTTCGAACTGGCAAGTCACTTCATTCCGGATGGCAGTCACTTGTTCACGTTGATCAGTCGATACGATGACATTCTTGCAGACATTGTCAAGCGTGAGGGCTACAAGGCTGGCGACACATTGAAGCTGATTCTGCCGTTCTTGAAAGCCTATAGTGTAACTGATGAGGCAATGACTGATTTCTCAGACCGAAACATCCTTCTGATGCCTAATGCCAA
Organism: uncultured Candidatus Bathyarchaeia archaeon; assembly: GCA_964386655.1. GTDB lineage: Archaea > Thermoproteota > Bathyarchaeia > Bathyarchaeales > Bathyarchaeaceae > DATETJ01. The sequence goes on from CAYLSJ010000009.1 coordinate 9,649, forward strand.
AGAGATGCTCAAATTCGTAAAAGGCTTGATGCCAACATACGTTGTGAGCACAAGCTATGAGCAATACATGCGAGCTCTTTGCAGCATTCTGGCTTTTCCTATCGAAAACGTGTACTGCACCTTCTTGAACATGGACAAGTGCGACATTATCGAAGAGGAAGAGTTACAACTTAAACGGCTTGCAAGTGAGATGGTTAAGCTCCCCATGTTAAAGATTCCGAAAAGCATTCATTCTTTGAAGGATTTGTCGAAAACGACGCAGAGAGTCCTGCAAAGGTTGGATGAGATTTTCTGGAAGGAAATATCTAGCATGAGGATAGGGAGGATGCTGCGTGAAGTAAATCCTGTTGGGGGATCTGAAAAAGCCGCCGCTGTAGAAAACATCGTGGCTAAGTCAGGTGCGAAGCTTCAAGATGTGATGTACGTTGGCGACAGCATTACAGATGTGTCCGCTTTTCAACTTGTACGCGCTGCAGGCGGTCTAACTGTCTCATTCAATGGCAATGGTTATGCGGTGAGAGAAGCAGAAGTCGCCGTGCAGTCTAAAGATGCAGTTGTAACAGCGGTTTTGGCAAACATGTTTAGTGTGCTTGAAAAGCCTAGATTTATAGCATTGATTAGAGAGTGGGCTCCTCTCACAATAAAGAAACTCAACTTGCTAGGATCCTTGAAGCGACATTTTCTCAGGGCTTGTCGCAGAGAGTTCCCTAAGGTGGCGCTGGTTACAGAACATAATATAG
>CAYLSJ010000009.1:10488-17359 GCA_964386655.1 uncultured Candidatus Bathyarchaeia archaeon
ATACGACAGGAGATTCTTGTTGAGCCTACGACATGCGTCTTCAACGCTTTAGATTCAACCAGCAAGTTTGACGTCATGAACAGCGTGGGACATTGTGGAGACGGGTATGAATGGGAAGAAAATTATGTTGGCCGTCAAGTCATCAATGTTCCAATTATGATGCCTGGCTTCCGAATAGAACGCTATCTGGGCTATGGAGTCGGTGTTTCCGGCGGCAACCTATGGCTCATGTGCCGGGATGAGGAATCAGCGTTAAGAGCTGGAGACAAGGCGCTTGAGGCCATACACACGGTTGAAGGTGTGGTCACACCGTTTGACATTTGCGCTGCAGGATCAAAAACTGAGACTAAATATCCAGAAATAGGTGGAACAACCAATCATTGGTATTGTCCTTCTCTAAAAGATAGAATTCCAGATTCCAGAGTGCCTATTGCCGTGAATTCAATTCCAGAGATAGTAATCAATGGCATAACACTGGGAGCAGTCGAGGAGGCAATGCGGGCTGGAATTGATGCTGTAGAAGACATGAAGGATGTAGTTAGGGTTTCGGCTGGCAACTACGAAGGCAAACTTGGCAAATACAAAATATACTTAAGAACGTTAAGGCAGAATTCGACCTAGAATTGCGGCGTTTCTCATCACGAGTAGAAGGTAAAAGATGTCTGCTAGGAATATTATAGCATAGAAGAAGTCAATAACTGTGTCCAAATGTGTGTAATCTCTTTCATCTTCTTTTCTTTCCAAATAGGTATCTAGATAGTATAGTCCTGTAGGCAAGCCAAAGGTTAGGGCCACTTTCAGAGCAAACCATAATGGAGGAGAAGAAACAGCAAAGGCGTTCCGTTCGATTCCCATTCTGAGAAAAACCGTTGTCTGAACCATGTCTACAGTGTTGAAGAGACAGAAAGCGGAGAGAACGGCTATTTTTATGAGTCTCTCGAATGTGTCCATTGTTGATTCTTCCTAGTGTCTGTCTGTGTGCGTGTTGATGACTCATCAAGTGCTATAGTGTCATCACCAAGTGTTCTGCGGTGCTGGTTTATGTTGGGTAATGATTAGGCGGCATAGATTTAAAATGATTCTCAAGCTTAGATGTAGGCGAGCGTATCGTTGATGAAGCTTGATGTTGTAGGTTTCGGAGCTCTCAATGTGGATAGGCTACACCGAGTTAATAGAATTGCGAGAGAAGGCGAAGAGAGCTTCATACTGAGCATAAGTGAATCGCCGGGAGGCTCAGCAGCAAACACAATTGTAGGCTTGGCTAGGCTAGGGATAAGAACTGGCTTTATTGGCAAGATTGCGAACGATCACGAAGGTCGACTATTGCTGAAAGATTTTGAGAATGAAGGGGTTAACACCGATGGCATCGTAGTCGCTAGACAGTGGCACAGTGGCTTAGTTACCGCATTCGTAGACAAGGAAGGTGAACGAGCGCTCTATGTGCACCCCAGTGTCAACGACACTTTAACATTTGAGGAAATTGAATTGAAGTATGCTCGGCAGACCGAGTTTCTACACCTGACTTCGATGGATGATAAGCCCTTCAAGGCTCAAAAGAGGCTCATAGAGGCGCTCCCCGACATCAAGGTAAGTCTTGATCCAGGCGAGATCTATGCAGGAAAAGGTTTAGGTAAATTGAGACCGCTTGTGAAACGCAGCTTTGTGGTGATGCCAAGCGAAAATGAGTTGAAGGCGCTGACCAAGAGAGGTTTCAAGGAAGGCGCTAAAATGCTGCTCCACGAAGGCGCGGATGTCGTCGCAGTCAAGCTTGGCGACAAGGGATGCTATATCACCGATGGCAGAGAGAGCTATCATGTTGAGCCATTTGAGACAAAGGTCATAGACACAACGGGTGCGGGCGATGCTTTCTGCGCAGGATTTCTATATGGCTTGGTCAAGAAAAAAGACTTGCATCAATGTGGACGGCTTGGAAACTTCGTAGCCTCAAAATGCATAGCCAAAGTCGGCGCCCGTACGGGACTACCAAGCGCTGCTCAGCTAAAGAATCTTTAGAGCCTACTTTTCAGATACTCGACAACAGACTCAAAGATCAATTTTCCATCACCGCGTTTGGCAAGCTTTTCTTTCCTCGTCCAGTCTGGTTGTTGCCAGCCGTAGTAGGCTCTCTCTGGATGCGGCATAAGACCGAATATCGTGCCTGACGGGTCACAGATACCTGCAATGTCATGAAATGATCCATTTGGGTTTGTTGGAAACCTGCCTTCGGCTGCGTATCCTTCCTCATTGCAGTATCGGAAAACCAATTGATCATTTTCATATAATCTCTTTAGCTCCTTGTCTCGTCTGCCTCTCTCAAACATAAACCGTCCTTCGCCGTGAGCAACTGGAATACGCACGACCGCTGAATTCTTGATTTTTGTAGTGAACACGCATTTGCCTTTGCTTTCGTGTTTCAGATGAACCCACATACAGCGGTAGCCTCTGGGCAGGTTAGTTGCCAATGCTGCTTTGGGCAACTTGCCTAATTGGTCAAATCCAGGTAGCAAACCAGCCTCGACCAGAACCTGAAAGCCGTTACAGATGCCGAGAATAGGGTGTTCTTCTCTCACAAACTGCTTCAAACTGTTTCCAAGTTTGGCAACAACACCTTTAGCCAAGATGGCGCCTGCTCGAACGTAGTCGCCGTAGGAGAAACCTCCTGGGAACACTAAAGCATGATAATCGAGTAGGTTGCATTTGTTTACAACATCGTTTATGTGAACCACTTCAGCTTTGACATCCAAGTCTTCAAATGCGCGCTTGGTTTCAGTGTCACAGTTGGTTCCGCCGACTCGCAAGATGCAAACCTTGATTTCATTGGGTTTCATATGCGTCGGCTCCTGAAGGGCTTTTCCAAGCCTTTCTAAGCGTTGCCAGGTCGGTTTCTACAAGCGTCTTTCCGTTCAAGCCGTGTACGGTGAAGGACAGGTCTTTTCTTGTTGTTCCAATCTGTTCACAAGCGTTGCCAAGCATGAGTTCTTCAAAATCCTCTGCATTCTTTTCATTAACTTCGACCAGAAAGCGGCTGTTAGATTCTGAGAAAAGAACGAAATCATTTCTTGCTAAGCTGTGAGGTCTGGGTACATTCTTCAGCCACAGATCAACGCCGCAACCCCCGGTAAACGCCATCTCTGCTACGGCAACTGCCAAACCGCCTTCAGAAAGATCGTGGCAGCTCCTGACGAGCCCGTTGTCGATTGCGTCAACGATTGAGTCAATAATCTTCTTGGCTTGCTTCACTTCGACACGTGGCACGGTTTTTCCAAGGAATCCCATGAGCCTATAGTATTCGGAGCCGCCTAACTCTGGAAATGTGCGCCCGACCAAATAGATTCTGCTGCTAGGCTGTTTCAAATCCATTGTAACCGCCTTTCGCACGTCAGGTATTATACCGAGTGCTGTGATCAGAAGGGTAGGCGTCACAGGACCCAGAGGCGACTCATTATAAAGGCTGTCTTTACCAGAAACAAAAGGCGCGTCAAAACCTTTCGCAACATCATAGCAGGCCTGACACGCCTGCAACAACGAGCCTAATTGATCAGGTCTCTCAGGGTCGCCCCACGTGAAATTGTCCAGCAATGCAACTCTGCGTCCTCCCACGGCTATGTTGTTGCGTATGGCTTCATCAATGCTGGACGCAGCCATCCAATAAGGGCTGATTCTGCCATGGTTCGGGTTCACTCCACATGAGACGACTATGCCTTTCCAAGATTTGTTCAACGGCTTCATAACTGCTGCATCGCTTGGACCAGCATGTACTCCTTGTAGCGGCTTGATTACCGTGTTGCCCTTTACCTCGTGGTCGTAGCTGCGCACAACTGCTTCTTTGCTGGCTATGTTAGGCGCTGCAAGCAATTTCACAAGCAGACTCACTAAATCGGCAGGCTCTTTGAAAGCAGGCTCTACCGGCCGTGTTGTCGCCAATTCTGCTTTTCTCTTCACTGCAGGCGGGTCGAAAAGAAAGTCTATGCTGATGTCAGCAACTCTTTCACCCAAGTAGTCTATGGTGAGGGTCGAGTTGTTGGTGAACCTGCCGATAGAAGTGGCTTCCACCTCTTCGCGTTCAAAGATCGACAAGGTTTCAGCGAGATTCTTTTTCGGAATTGCGAGCAGCATTCTTTCCTGAGATTCGGAGACGTAGATCTCCCATGGGGCCAAACCTGCATACTTCAGTGGAACCTTGTCCAATTCAACATATGCGCCGCATCCTGCTGCGCGTGCACGTTCACCGATGGCGGAGGATAACCCTCCTCCTCCCAGATCAGTTATTCCTGAGCCTAAGCCTCTGTCGCGTACCTCTATTATTGCCCTTCTGAGTTTCTCTTCTTCAATTGGATCAGCTATTTGAACGGCAGGACGCGAAATAGTCTCCGACTCCTGTGTTAGTACTGCAGAGGCAAAAGTTACGCCGTGAATGCCGTCGCGCCCTGTTTTGCCACCCGCTAAAAGAATCACGTCATTTGGTTTGATGTTCCGCATATACTTTGATTTAGGAAGTAACCCGACGCAGCCACAATAGACAACAACATTGCCAACGTAGGTTTGATCAAAGTATATGGCTCCGTTCACAGTTGGAATGCCCATGTTGTTTCCGTAGGCGCCTATTCCAGCCACAACGCCACTATGAATGTATCTAGGATGTTTAATTCCCAAAGGCAATCGACTATAATCATAGTCTAGAGGACCAAAGCCAAGAACATCCATGCATGCAACTGGGTCTGCCCAGACGCCCAAGATGTCTCGGATTACTCCACCGACACCGGTTGCTGCTCCACCAAAAGGTTCAATTGCTGACGGGTGATTGTGGGTTTCAACTTTGACGGCGATTCCGAAACCTCTTTCAAAATCCACTATGCCCGCGTTGTCTTCGAATACTGAAAAACACCATGCAGGTTTGAGCTCTTGCACGACCTTTGCTATGTACGTTTCGAATAGGCTCTTTATCCTTCTTTTGCGAGCAACTATTTCACCTTTGAATGTTTTGTGAAAACAATGCTCTGACCAAGTCTGCCCAATCGTCTGAAGTTCCACGTCTGTTGGGTTTCGTCCTTTTCGCACGAAATATCTTTGGATTTTCTTCATTTCCTTCAAATTTAAACCAATGGCTAGCCTGTCGCTGATTTGAAGCAGCTGCTTGTTGCTGGCGTCACTTAGCAAAATCTCGTAGAGCGTGAAGGATAGGGGGCGCTTCTTGTATAGAGCGCTGCTCATTCAGTTCTCCTCAATGTCAAAGCAATAATCGTCTTTCACAGGATTCGCAAGCAGCCGTTTACACATCTCGTCAGTTAGTTTCTTGGCTTCAGTTAGTTTCTTGGCTTCCAACAGAATCATGTAGACTTTGCTTACACCAACGGAGGAAATAGGATAGTTCAGCTCCACCAATGACTGCTTAGTCGTTTCACCTTCTGGGTCAGAATAGCCTGGTTTGAGTTTGACTTCAACCCTAGCACAGTATCTCATGGGGACAGATTTCATAGACAATTATTTATCAATTTTTGGCACACAGTCATGTAAAATTTCGCTTAAACTGTCGAAAAACAATCAGCCGTCATTTCGCCAGTAGAAGGATTTTTCTACCTTTGTGTTTAACAATGATCTGTCTCGAGCCTGTGACCGTACCTATTTGCTCTGCTTGAATGCCGCTTCTTTCCAGAGAGTCGACCGCCTCATCCTTAATTGCGTTGTCAACCACGACAGCGAAGCCCCAACCCATGTTAAAGGTCTTAAACATCTCGTCGTCAGAAATAGGGTTTCGCCGTTGCTTGGAAACCTCCTGAATAAGCCGAAAGATAGGCTGTGGCTTGAAGTTGTCGAACTCAAACCCTATGCCTTTATTCAGACCCATCAGCTTGTCAAACTTGAGATAGGCATCGCCTGTGATGTGAACGGTTGCCTTAGTCCTGTGACTACACACAAATTTCATAAATGGTTTGACATAGATTCTAGTTGGCTCAAGAACCTCGCAAACCAGCTCACTGTCAAAGCCTTCTGGAAGATCGAAAGGCTCGTAAACTCCGCCCCACTGTTTGAACAAGATCCTCCTAACCAAGGAGATACCATTGCTGTGGACCCCGGAGCTCCGCAACCCAATGACCGCATCGCCAGGCTTCAAGTCGTTGCCATAAATTATGTCACGTTTGAGCACTTCACCAACACAAGCAAAGATCATGTCGAAGCCTCTGCCTTCAACAACGCCTTTCAGAAGGTCAGGTACGTCGCCGATTTCACCACTCGGCACAACGCATTCGGCTTCTTCAGCACCTCTGACTATGCCTTTCATCCACTCCGCGACTAAAGCCGGGTTGGATACATGGGCATGTATGTTGTCTGCAAGCGCCAAAGGACGCGCGCCTGAACGTATGACGTCGTTCGCTGCCATAGCGATGCCATCGATGCCAATCGTATCATATTTTTCCGCCAGCTGAGCTATCAATACCTTAGTGCCTATTTCCTCAATGACTAGATCAAGGTACAGGTTACCGTTGATCGGAAAGATGTTACCATATGGAAGCTTGACAATTGACCCGTACCTACTGAACCGATATGTCTTGTAAAGTATGTCTAGGGCTTTTTTTGACCTCGCTCGGAGTGCTCGGTCAACACCTGCCTTTGCGTAACTAAGCTCTTCTGGCTTTCTTCTTGGCATCGGCTATTTCACTCAAGTTACGATAAGGTGCAGGTTCTTGTCTCTGGTTGCTCGTTTGATTTCCAGAGCGATTCTGTCGCCCATACTCATTGTCTTGTTGTATTTAGCGTTGGCGTATTGTGAACCCAGCCCCATGTGCACGTTGGTACCGCCCCCGTGTCTCAGAGCAACATCCTGCGTTACTGGAATATGCATGTAAGGCTCCTCGCCTTCTGGAACATCGTA
>CAYLSJ010000010.1:0-17086 GCA_964386655.1 uncultured Candidatus Bathyarchaeia archaeon
ACAGAACCACTCAACATAGGCTAACTTCACGCATAGCAACATTAAACGTCACGCATAACAACATTCACGCGCACCACAAGACACCAGCCAACAGAACCAGAAACACCAACCCAACAGCAAACAGCCCTCAAAACACAAACTGAAAAGTAGAACTTTCACGCTGAAAAAAATTTTCCACACTCATACTAACCCTCTCCACACTCATTTACGAACGTAAACACAGGCTAAGCCTACCAAGCCTACTAAACCCTCTACACTAGCTATATGTCCAGTTCAGAAACATCACAAACCATGAAACATCACTAATAAGCATCTGCCATCTTAAGACACTATTAACCAAAAGAAAGAGAGAAAAGGAGAACCACAGATCATCATGTTTGAAGAACTAACAACAAACGCAGGACAAACACTAGTAGCCATATTCTGGATAATCCTAGCACTCATACTCATATGGGGACTAACCCTATCAAGAACCGAAATCAAAGCACGACGCAGCTAGCCTCGCCGGATCATTCTGCAAGTTAGCTAATGCCTCTTCTATGTTACACCGTCTAATTCTAAATCCATAAGACCATGTAGTAACACTTAAGAGATACGAAACCCCTAATCTTCTGTAGACACGTATAACACAACCTAGGACCACAGAACATCATGAGCCTACCAAGAAAAGTAGACCCCATATCAACCACACTACTACAAAAAATCAAAGAAGCCCTAGACCAACTCAACCAAAAAATGGAAGTCATGATCGAAATCCAAAAACACGAACCACACACAACCCAAGACGGCATACCCGACGTCCTAGACGTCATGACACTACTCTCACTGCCCGATCACCTACGCAAAACAGCCGTAACCCTATGCAAACTCGACCACGCAACAGCAGACCAAGTAGCAAACCAAACCAAACGCGCAAGAGCAGTAGAAAGCGGCTACCTAAACCAACTCGTCCTCATGGGCTACGTCAAAAAAGAACGCCGAGGACGCAAAGCCTACTTCTACGTCGAAAAAGACGAAAACCACAACAACGACGAGATGAAAGAACCATGGGAAAAATCATAGCCATACACTCATACAAAGGCGGAACAGGAAAAACACTCCTCTCCGTCAACCTCTCCACACTATACGCCAACCGAGGCAAAGGCGTCGCCCTACTCGACCTAGACTTCAGAGCCCCCAGCCTACAAGCCATACTAAAAGTACAAAACAGCGAATACTGGATAAACGACTACCTCAACGGCGTATGCGACATCAAAAAAGCCCTCATAGACCTAACAGAAACACACGCCAAAAGAGGACGCCTCCTCGTAGGCTTAGCAAACCCAAGCACCGAAGCCATCAGAGAAATGACAGCCAAAGACAGAAAATGGGAAATGAAAGCCCTCGGCAGACTACTCTCACTGAAAACCTCACTGCTTACCGAAACAGGCATAGACTACATCATCTTCGACACAAGCCCAGGCCTACAATACTCTTCAATAAACGCCATCGTCAGCGCCGACATAGTCCTCGTAGTATCAAGCACAGACATCTCAGACCTAAAAGGCACACAACGCATGATTCATGAACTCTACGAACTATTCGAAAAGAAAACCGGCTTAATAATGAACAAAGTGCTATTCGACGTGCTCGAATCAAAGACTCAACGCGCTGATCTAACCAAGAAACTACTAAACAGCAACAACCTGCCAATGATCGAGATGATTCCATGCTTCTGCGATATACTGCGGACAGGCGGGGTAAGCATATTCGTAAACGAAAACCCTGAACATCCCTTTGTCAAAACTTTGGACAGAATGGCGACTGCAATCGAGACTCTTTGAGACTAGTCTTTTCCTCTGTCAGTTTTGCCCCCATATTTGCCTGCTATCCTTTTAGCCTGCCCGATGTAACCCTTCAATCGTTGAAGCTCTATGTTCTTCTGCGGCACTGTTTCAGGAGCATACATGAGAGGCAACACAGCCAAGAAAAGAAAGAAGCTCGCAAGAGAGAAAGCAGCTGTCAGTGGAAGCATGTTTGAAATAGGCATCAGCAACGACGAAATCAAGGCATTGGCAAAGAAGGGCACGCCGCCAATCACATAATATTTCTCTGCCTTGCCTTTGGGGGAAAGATCTCCCCAAAGAATCATGAGGAAAGTTACCCAAAGAATCCCTGCAGCAATGGCGTCTATGGCTATATAGAAGTACCATGCAAGCGTGAGCATAGGCGCCATTCCAATTATGGCATAGGCCACGCCCAAAGAGACGAAGCCGTATATCACTACACGTTTTCGTCCGATTCTGTCAGACAACAACCCTGCTAGAAGAATTGAGAAACCAGCGATAACTGGCGCAGTCATGGATGTAAGTTGATAGAAATCTGAAGCGACAAAATCTTTCAGGAGAACCGTTTCCAATGCATCTATTACGCAGAACATGAACCATGGTATAAGGTACAGACTGAAGGATTTGTCGCGAATTATCGTTGAGAACGAGATGCATCTGCCCGTATCTGTGGAGGCTTTCTCCTTAGGCTTCAACAACACTATGACGATTAATCCAAGTATTTTCCACGCTGCCAAGATCATAGAGTTGACGCTCAAATCAAAAGAGGCAACTAGAACCATTAGGAAAGGAGCGCTAAGATTGATTAGCAGGAACGCTAAAGCACTGATTCTGCCTCGGTTCCCAACTGAAGTGTTGTCTGCTAGGTAAGCTAAACACGATGGCATTCCGACGCCAAACGAAATACCCAGCAGAATGAAGATGATTGAAACGTATCCAACCGCAACGTCGTGCATTGGGGCAAGCATCAAGGAAGCGATCCCTCCGCTTGCCATCCAGAAGTAAATTAGGGTTAACCTTCCGACTTTATCGGATAGCACTGCGCCTGCGAGGCTGGACCCTATGGCGGCAAAATGAAAGGCAAATTGAAGAGCAGAAAGCACACCAGGATTCGCAGAGACACTTTCCATAGTCCTAAGTATCATGTAGTACCAAGTGAATGCGTTGAACAGCAGAAAAAACACTGTGAATAGCTCTTTTCGAGAAATGCCAGGCCCAGTTAACCAATGCCCACTTTGCATTCCGTGCACTCGTGGTTTTTTATGAAGACGATGGGCTATTGAGCATTATGTAACCTGAATCAATATTCATCATCGAGAATTCGTCCAATAGAGTGGTGATGCAACGCAGAATTGTATACGTGTACAACAGGTGTTATATTGAAACATATGTCCAACAGATATACAGGAATAACATATGAAGAAGAAAGTCAAGCTACCAGTTAGAATATGGTGGAACAAACCCTTTTAGGCAAGATTTTCTTCACGGACTCCTTGGCTTCAACGAAGGTGGAAGCGTAGCTTTTACAAGAAGTTCCAGATCTTGAATACTATCAGATTTTGCGGATTTCAGGCCTGAAATTGCGTGAGCAGCCAGCCTATGCGTTAGATTGAAGTACAATTTCATAGCTTTAGAGTTTTGGACTGTTATCAGGATTTCTTGAGCATCTCTTCGTCTGAGGGTGCCCTTCAAGAGGATAGCTCTGAGCCTAGCATTGATGTTGCTGTCTTGCAGAGCATAAAGGATTGGCAAGGGTAAGCTTTCTTTCTTAATCCGATTGCGGCTTTCCTCCAGATCCATTAAATCGATCCAGTCGTCTCTGAGTATTATCATCATACCCAGCATTCTACCGTAGTAACCCATTGACTCGATTTGTTCTTCTGAGCCTCTGCCTAGAACTGCGCCTATTCGTGTGTGAGCTTCCACATCTGCTGCCTTTTTCCTCACTATTCGCAGATACTTCCCAGGTAGAACATCAATTCGGCCCCGAAGATGCAATTCAAGTGCCTCAGCGTCTCCAAGTTCAAAGAACATATCTTTTACTATTCCCGTGATAAGCGACATGTCCTTCCTTGGGACGGTTTCTTCCGGAACGGAATTTATCAGCAAGAATCCTTTGAAAAGAAGAGCATCTCCAACAAGCAAAGCCACATCTTCGCCAAATTTCCCATAGACAGTGGGGTATCCACCTTTGGCCTTCGTTTTGTCAATGATGTCATCATGAATGCTGAGAGCGCCGCTTATGAGTATCATCGGAACACCTATCGACGTTGTGACTTCTGGATTTCCGCCCACCGCCTGGCACACCATTGACAGCAAGGATGGTCTCGCCAAATCGTGCCAGAATTGAGTCATAAAATAAGTTAGGGCCTCTCTTGCTTCTTTGGATTCGGTGTCTTCTCGAAGCATTTCTTTCTTTGCGATTTCGAGAGCTTTGGTTCCTTGCTTCTTGAAGATCTGCTCCACTTGGCTCATTGCAGCTTCTGGTGTTAGTCTAGCTTTTTTCATATCATAATCTCCGAGCCAGCTACTTGCTAGCTTTGTTGGGCAGGTGCTCTCTTATGAAATCGTAGTATGCATCCAAGAGTTGGGTTCCATCTTTGGTGATCTCGTAGATCTTTCGGGTTCGTCCTTTGTGTAGTTCACGTGTGCTCCTCACGAGTCCTTTCGCTTCCAACATGTTTAGCATTGGGTAGAGTGCGCCGTGTCTGAGTTTGATTCTATATTGTGTTTCAGTTTTCTTGATAATGTCGTAGCCCCAGGTAGCTGCCGTATTGACAAGTTTGAGTATGAGGACGTCAAGGAAGCTCTTGACGAATCGACGCCTGATCTCATCGCCCATGATGTTAACCGACTTTTCATCTGTCATTTCAGTTTACCTAGTCGGTCTGATTTTGTACACATGGTTAGCTGTTGTGGTTTATTTGATTATGCGCGGTTTTCGATGGAGTTATGTTTTGATATGCTGACGGTATGCGAGAATGTTTATATGGGCGTTTAGGCACTATAGAGACTTGAATATGTCTAAAAGCAGACATATTGTATCTGTGTAAAACCGAACAACTGTAGGACAGAACTACAACAAAGGGGCGAAAAAAGTTGGGCGGACCGAAAGCGCGGGAGGTTCAGATGAAGTTGATGAGGGGCCTCCTTGACCTCGTAGTTCTTCAGTTTTTGAGGGCCCAACCCATGCACGGATACCAGATAATCACTAGCCTTCGCAAACAGTTCGGCGTCTACTTCGGCCCCAGTACAATATACCCGTTGCTATCTGTGTTGGAAGAGAATGGCTATATCAAGAGCCGCTGGGACTTGGAAAATGACAGGCCGCGAAAAGTCTATGGCATTACGCCTCAAGGCGGAGAGCTGTTAAGCTGCACCGAAGACTCGTTAACTCACATCTATCGAAAATTGTCAACAAGCGCTAACAGAATCCCACTAGCAGATAATGGCTTGTCAATTGAAGGTTTGACAGGCGGAAAGAAACACATTAACGGCGGGAATCACGGACATCTGCCAACACCGTGATAATAGCATAGTTAAGCCTGGTGAACCTTCCACAATTCGCGACCTAACGGTTCTGTGCATGGGACGGGCGAATACTAGACTACATAATTGACACAGCCTTTCATGCGTCGAAAAGGACTTGCCATCAGCTTCCTGACACGTCAACTTCTCGACTCTCTTTCTAGTCGAATAGATCAGAAGAGAACTCCAGAGCTGCTCGGAAATCAACTCATTCTGACTCATTTGATTGCCATTAATAGAGGAGCGTCAAGACTCTTAAGAGAGAAGTGGACAAGTAGCTTATGTAGCAACTTCAACCTTGCTCGGTGGATGATTATGTCTCGTCTCAAATTGGGCTTGCTCTTACCGTCATCGAACACCACGATGGAACACGAATTCCGCATAATGCTGCCCACTGGCACATCGCTCCATGCCTCACGGATAGGCCTACGAAAAGTCGTCATCAATGAACTGCTTGCCATGGAAAAAGAAGTCAAAAACGAAGCCTCAAAGCTCGCCGACGCCAACGTTGACATCATCGGCTTCGGCTGCACCACCGGGAGTCTAGTTGCGGGGCATAAATACGATGAGAGAATAGTTGAACACATCGAGAGGACCACTGGCAAACCTGCTGTGGCAACTGCAAGTGCGGTGGTTGAGGCCTTGAAGTTTCTGGGGCTTTCAAGAATTTCAATCGTCACACCTTACACAGAGGATCTCAACAAACTCGAGCGCACGTTCCTCGAGAGAAGCAATTTTGTAATCAGCAGAATGGCTGGATTAGGCTTGACAGACAACCTTAAAATCGCTGAAGTGACGCCGAAAATCATCTCCAACTTAGTGAGAAAAGTTGACACAAGTAGAACTGAGGGCATATTCATTAGCTGCACAAATCTGCCAACTATTAACATGATCGCTAAGCTTGAAAAGGCACTTAGGAAGCCGGTAGTGTCCAGCAACACAGCCACATTATGGGCGATGCTAAAGCGAATCAAACACACCTTCCATACAGAAAAATATGGGAAACTGTTTCTCTTGTGCTAAGAAAAGGATTTCAAATCCTATTTTTGAAGACTGACTCGAAATAGCGCCCCAGAAACAATAATCTCTTTATGGAATCGCTATGCATATTGAACAAGGGTGCTCAATTTGCTTGAGCAAACGCAGAACAAGGCACCAAGGAACTCAGTGGTCTTAATCCTCCCCTTTTCGACTTCAGCTAAAGACCGCACGCTTCCGTTCACTAGGGAAATGGAAGAGGCAGCGATTCTTATCATGGCTGAATCTGACCGCAGGAAGGGCGAAGGCTTAATCTTGAAGAAACCTGCTGAAGAACTAACGTTCATCACAAAATTGTTTTACCCGATATGGCTGGTTCCATGGAGCGGCAAGACTCTGTTCTTTGACGGTTTGGGCGAATCAAGACACATTATACAATATGAAGTATTGCCCGACATCAAGACGTTTATTAATGACATTCAGGGAAGTGCCACAACCCGTCAAGCCTACTCCGCAGCTCTCTCGGATCATCTTCATCATTTCGAAGAACTGAAAGGAATTGAAGAAAAAACGCTTCCAGGCTTGATCGCAAACCCAGAAGCACTTCAAGCCTTCCCACATTACCTGATTGAAGGGGAGGAAGCAGAGCAATCTGAAATACAAGAAATCTCTCTATCATCAAACATCAACGAATCATCCATATTGTCATCGCTGAGCGATATATCAGATCTCAAGACTACATTGGAACAAGAGATCCAAAACCTTCGCGAAGCGATGAAGCTACTGAACAATGCAACCAAGCAGCACGTGGACATGATTCGTGAAGAGACCAGAAAGATTCAAGCAGGCTTGAATGAGCAAATAGCTGAGGCAAAATCCTCTGCAATAGAAAAAATCCGCCAAATCCAAGAGAAATACGACATACGAATCCTCAAAACCTCGCAACGGTTTGAGAAGCAGCTTCAAGAGCTTCATCAAGAGCGGGCTAAGCTCGACAAGTCTCTAGACCGCGCAACAGGCAAAATTGACCGCTGCGATGTCGAGATTCAAGAATCCAAGATACGTAAGGATGCGCTGAGTGAACGAAGATGGAGAGATGAGAAAGAGACTTGGAAGAATGAAGCCTCAGTCCAGAACAAAAACCTTGAAGCTCTTGACAAGCAGATAGAAACGACTGAGTCTCACAAGAAAATCGAAATCGCCAACATCAGAGCTGAGTTCAACGCACAATCGGAAGAAGCCATGAAAGAAGTACGAGACCTCGAAGCTGAGAGGGACTCAAAAATTCAGCTGAGCCAACAAGAGGTCAAAACGCTGGAGGATTTCACCTCTATAGTTCTAGGACAGCTTGACACAGTGACAAAGAAGAAGAGAGCATCAATTGAAGAACTGGACAGAATAGGGATCAAGGAGCAACGCAGAAAAACGATTCTAGCATATGTGCCATTTTTCTTGTCTTGCTTGCGAGCGGAAGGTCGGCGCAGATACGTGGTTTATCCACCATCCATTGTAGAAACCATGAAGACAACAACAAGGTTGAAGGGCATATTGGGCATGTCCAAGCTGGGATCACTGTTTCAACCTCGATCAAGGGCTATAGCAAGCGTTTTGACTCAAGCAGCTGCTCTGGCTGAGCGTGACCCAGTTTTCGAGAAGGAACTCCATGATATTGGACTGCAAGCCAATATGTTAAAGACCCCAGAGTCTCGTGAGCAAATACTAGAAGGACTGAGCAAACTTAGAAATGAAGAATGGATATCTGCCAACGAAGCTCAGACTCTGAGCACACTGTTGAAACCTGATCATCAAACAGCGTAAGCCTTTCCCTTCTCCACGATCTGAACTTCAATATTCTTGAACAGCTGCTTGAAAAGACAGGGATGCTCAGTGTGAACAGGAATAAGTCTCTTGGGGTGGATTTTGCCTACTACTTGTGCAAGATCTTTCGAAGGGCAATGACCAGATGCGTGGATCTGATGATATCCTAAACCGAAGTGCCGCAGCCAATTGTTCATAAGATCTATCTCAATGTCTTCCTCGCTGAAAGGCTCACTCATCGAATGAATGAAATCACCGTTTCTCGAAGGTTTAACATCGATTAGCTCTGTGAAACTCGCAAGGTCAAGGTTGAACAACAATTTTGATTGGTATTTATGAACATAGCCGTAGTTGACGGCTTTCTCCAGAAAGGGTCGCTCCCAAATGTAGTAGTCAGACTCTGCAAACTCTCCGGTTCTCTTTCGCTTCTTGTAGAACAGTATTACATCGTCTTTCATGACATCTGGAATCTTCAACACTGGGTCAGCCTTCAACATGCTCAACAAATGAGCCAGCTTTATGGGAATAACAAACTTCCTGTCGTTTTCCTTCGCTATCTCATAAAAAGTCTTGAACCTGTCTATGTCTCTGCCGTAAAAAGCAACGACAACCAGCTTAGATGAAGCGTCGGCAACGATCTTGCTGCTTTCAGTCTTTACTCGGCTCTCAGAATGAACCACCTGCTCCTCATCTGAACGTATGCGGGTGCCTTCTGAAATCAACACCTTGGTCTCAGCTTGGGCTGCCTTCTCAGCGAACTGTCTTGTCATATGCGCCATCGGTCCATGCGATCTGTAGTCGCCACTGTAGGCAATCGAGCCCTCAGAAGTGTCGATAATGAATCCGTAAGCCCCTGGAACTGAATGGTCAACATGAACGGGTTCAACCGTTAAGGCGCCGATCTTAACCTGCTTTCCAGTTCTGAACGTGCGAAACTCATGTTCGCCCAAGTCGATTCTTCCAGACTCTTGCATGGCATCAATTATGATCTTTGTGCATTCACCACAGTAGATTTCTATGCTCTGGTCTATGAAAGGCAGGTGACCAATGTGATCTATATGAGGGTGAGATAGAAAAACGGCGTCGAATTCAGGTTCCTTGTATTTGAGGTCAGTGTTCCTTATCATGTCTTTAGCGTAGAGTCCAAGCAGTCTTGGCAGTAGATTGAATTCAAGGTAGTCGCCTGCTCCATTGACACTTCTTGCCATGAGGTAGCCAGAGAAATATCTAGCCTCTTCGGCAAAGGACATGCCGAAATCAAAGAAGACCCGCGTGTCACGATCTTCCACCAGTATCTTATTTCCGCCGATCTCGTTGACTCCGCCATAAAACGTAAGCTTGGTCTCTTTCATTACTATGTCACTTTTCTGCAAATGTTGGATATTACGAGTATCACGTGTGGTTGAGTAAAAATGCTGAAAACCTTGGTATAGCGAGGCGATCCTGCTTTCTTAACTGTCTCCTTATAGCCGCCTCCCTCCAAATAGCCTGCTATGAATGTTTCTGTTACAAGCTCGATTCTGCCTGTGGGCGCCAGCGGCGGAACGTAATGTCCTGAGTAGTAGAGGAATTCCGCAATGTCCCAAGTGGTGTCTCCATCTCTAGATGCCTGCTCCAGATCTACAAAGCAAAGTCTGCTTTCTTTTTTTGTGACAATTATATTTTCGGGTTTGCAGTCACCTAAGCTAACGCCTAGTCTGTGCACATTGGCGATTTGTCTCCCTACTTCTTTGGTGAGTTCAAGGTCTATTGGTACTGCGTTCTTGGCTGAGAGGATATTCTTGATTGTTTCTGACATGGTTTTCCCTTCTATGAATTCTTGGAAGACAAGACGCTGTCTTGGACTGATATGTAGTATCTTCGGCACAGTCAACCCGTTGCTCGATAGGTACTGGTTCAATGCATACTCTCGCTCCAACCTCGACTTACCCATCACAGCAAACCGTTTAGTGCCCAGCGACCACAAGGCCAAAGGAAACCATTTGAAGCCAGTCCAGTCCCTGAACTTCTTCACAACGATTTTCCGTTTTTCATGATCTTGGAGCAACGTCAATATGTAGACTGAGTTCAAAACTCCACCAACTTCTCTGGTGCTAACCGTAAGGTCAGTGGCATTTGGAACAGCTCTCGTTGCGAATTCCTCAATGTTTGTTGCATCCGACAAGGGAACTAGACCTGACGGAGTAGGCATGAACACGTGGCTTTTCGGGTCTTCAAGTTTCAGCGCTATGTCTTCTGCTTCTCTTGCGTTCGGGCGGCTTCGGGTGTATGTCTCTTCTTCGATAGCCAAGTGCGTCAACATTCTTGGTAAGGCGCTAAAAACATGTGATAGCGCGGACCGCTGAACTGCCCTCAGAAAGGTCGGGATGCGGATCTTTCGTTCTCTTACCGCATTGACAAGTTTACGCGTAATCTTAACTGTGTCATCTGTAAGGATTATCCACTTCTCCTGTGACAGTTCTTCTAGTGCCCTTCGATAGCCTTTCATCATCAGTTCGATATTTCTCTGCTTTATGTCGCTTCGCAGGATGTTGAGAAACCGATATGCAATTAGCGGAAAAAGCTTGGCTCGTTCCATTTGAGTCTCATACATGAAATACTCAGATTGAATAGTAAGCTCATGTGAAAGTTCAGGATACTCCATAACCAAGCTTTCCAAAAGCTCCCAAACCACACGCCTTTTAAGAGCCACTTCCTGCTGCCACAAATAGTCACTGTTCACTAGAGGCTCATAGGGGATCAAGAGCTTGTCCGCGGCGATTTCGCCAAGCCAGCCAGAGGACACGTCTCTCTGAAACGCACCTTGATCTACAGCCACAACAATAGCGTCCTCTTCCCCTACTTTCTTCATGTAAGTCTTCAGTCTGGATCTAAAGGCTCTGAGGATGAGTAAAATGCTTATGTAACTTTTTCCCTCGTTATACCCACCGACAAGGGGGCCGAAAAGCAGAGCAGCTACTATTTCGTGATCTCCCGCGACGTTTCGGCACAGAATCAGTGCTTGTTCTCTGTGTGCTTCGGTGGCGAACCGTGACATTCGTAGCTTCCTTTTACTTGGCGCTTCGGTATATTAATTGATTGAACAAACTTAAAATAATGCTGTGTAAAGGTAAATACGCCAGATAACCTTTGAGGTCTGAAAATTGAGCGAGGCACCCATCGGGCTTGCAATCATGGAGAAACTCATTGGTCTACTTATGATCGCCATAGGAGCTATCACGTTTTACGTAACCTACACGAATCTCAGCAGCGCCGTTAACCCAGTCCTGTTCTTGGCAGCGGGCATTGTCCTCGTAGTCTTGGGCATATTCCTAGTGCTTGCAAAAGCCGAACAAAAATAGTCCTTTGAACATGCCATTCTGCGTACAAGAATAGGCTCTGTCGGCTGAGGTTTTCATTCCGTGAACCTGACATGCCACTCAGAGACTTCTCAAAGACGGCCGACCACGCAGATGAGCACAAGTCAACAAACAACATGGTTTTAGCATAAGCATACTATACAGATAGTCAAGGGCTTCGGTCTTTGAAAAACCGCGGTGTGGCGCCGCCGGCCCGATTTGAACGGGCGACCAACTGGTTAACAGCTTCAGCCTTTCAGTCGTGACGACTTGAAGTCAGCTGCTCAACCGGTCTGAGCTACGGCGGCAAATCTATGGCGTTGCTAATCTTGAGAACGGTCATCCATATTTAAGTTTACTTCGTCATCCTCAGAGAATTCTGTGGATGATAGGTTCGCTAGACCCTGGTAGTTCTGAGGCCCAGACTTGTTTCATTCAGCTTTCATCCACGCTTAATACAGACGTTTGGAATGATTAGCTAAGTGAATGAGGAGCGCGGTGGATCTGTTTGACACAGTGGTTGTTCGCCTAGGCGGCGAGATAGGCATCAAAGCTCCATGGACCAGAAAGCAATATGAACGTCGCTTAGTCAGCAACATCAAAACCGCGCTGAAATGCCATAATCTCCCGTGTTTGGCGCTTGTCAGAACAGCCGGTCGGCTCTACATTAGAACTGAGCATGCTGAGGAAACCGCGAGAAAGATGAGCCGAGTTTTCGGAATCTCTTCTCTATCGCCTGCTATACAAACGTCTTCCAGTCTGGACGACATACTTGAAGTAAGCGCTGAACTCGCGGGCTTGCGTTTTGAAGGCGGAAGAAGCTTCGCTGTGCGCTGTCGCAGAGTTGGAAAGCATCCTTACACAAGCCAAGATTTGTGCCGAAAAATCGGAGAACGCATAACGGCACTATTTCCACAGTCAAAGCTACGTGTCGACTTGAAAAATCCAGAGCAAGCGGTACAAGTCGAGGTCAGAGATGACAAAGCCTACCTATTTACAGACGTTATCAAAGGCGTAGGCGGCCTGCCACTTGGCACTCAACCTAAGCTTGTCTGTCTTCTGAAAGGTGATATCCAGTCGGCAGTCGCTTGTTGGATGACTATGAAACGAGGCTGCCCAGCAATACTTGTGTATATTGAAAACAGCGTAATGGCAACCCGAGAAAATACCAGAAGGACCCAATGCTTGGCTCAGACTCTGATGAAGTGGAACGTCGGATTTCCGAGAAGACTACGAATGATACGTTTTGACTGCAGTCTTAAGAAAACACTTGAGGAATTCTCATTGGACTCCGCTGTTCTTCTACGGAAGCGTCTAATGCTTCGATCAGCTCAACGCATCGCAGAGAAAGAAAGCGCAGAGGGAATAGTCACAGCAGACACACTTGGAAGAAGGGCACATCAGACTATCCAGTCTTTCAAAATCCTAGACGAGGCTGCAAGAGGCTTTCCTGTCTATCGCCCCTTAGTTGGGCTGGATGATGAAGAGATTGTTGCTGCGGCAATGGCAATCGGCTTAGAGAGAACAGTGACAAAGAAGATTGATCACGTAGAACCAAACATCAGGGTAGGACTTGAGAAAGTTAGGGAAATCGAACGCGAATTGAACATCGAGAGAATTGTTGAAAGGGCTGTAGAATCACTCAAGATATTAGAGCTGTAGGTTGTGAGACAACCATGTTAGTAGTAAGTGAGACTGATCTCTGTTCTTGCCGTGTCAAGCGCTCATGATGCAGTCGGAGTGCTCCGTCAGCTAGAACATGCTGATTCTCGTGTATTAAGTCGGCGAGGCAGGTACGGGACGCTACAGATATATCCCAGAAGATGAGCAAATCAAACTTGCCAGACAGCCGACGGAGCTCGACTTCGACTGCCTCTGCTTAATAGATCGATGGGTCGGATCACACATAGGCTATGTGAAAGCATGAATATCTAGAACGACCTGATGCCAGTGAGGTCCAGTGGAGCGCACAACACGCCCAAAAGAAACATTAAACCCAATGCCTAGGCTACTCAACTTGTCAGTCACCTTAACCTTTACCTTCTCCACCGCGTTCTCGCCCTTTGCTGCATGTTCAAAATCATAGTAATGTATCAATCCCTTCCGAGATTTTAAAGCCATAAGCGCGTACTCCAAATACTCGAACGCTTTTCTAGGCAAAGGCATGATAACTCTGTCTGCGACATCGCGCAGTCTTCTAGCTATGGTGTCTTTAGCGTCACCCTGAAACGAAACAAGCTGCGCTTCAACTCGGTTGAGCCTAGCGTTCTCCTGCAAGTATTTTACTGCTATAGGGTTCACGTCAACGGAGTACACGATCTGCGCCCTGCCCAACTTAGCCATCAAAACCGAAAAGCAACCCACGCCAGCAAACATGTTTACTACGGTTTCGCCAGGTCTAACCAGACGAGCTATACGCATTCGCTCAAATGAAAGCCGAGGCGAAAAATAACAATTCGCCAAGTCAACTTTATACATACATCCCCATTCTTTGTGAATAGTCTCGGTCTTCTTTTCGCCAAGCAACCATTCAAGCGGACGAAGTCGGAATTCCCCTGCAACCTCGCCTACTTGCAGTAAAATGGTCTTTATGTTTTTATGTTCTTGCCGGATGATCTCTGCAATAACTGCGCCTTTCTCTCTGGCATTCTCTGGGACTCTCAGCACTGCAATGTCACCTACGATGTCATAAGCTCCGGAAAAACTGTTTGACGAGCAGACTGGTAGTTTTTCCTTCAGGACCTGCTCTAGTCGCTTTTTCATGAAAAAACCCTCAAGGAAACTTCGTCAATCGGCAACAGCAAAACGTTCAAGCCACATCACAATTGGTTTGAGGCATCTAGGCATATATCCTTCGATAAGCTTTACATCGTGTCTTTTCAAGGCTTTTAGCGCCACTAAAGCAACGAAGTAGGCTAACCCGCCCACTGCAATGTATATTGGCAGAAGTTGCAGACGAATAACCAAGAACTCATAGGAGTCGGAAGACACGAACTTTCTCATCAAATCAAAAAAAACAATGACAATGACCATGAATGCTGAAGCAAAAGATCCCTTCCAAAGCGCTTCTTTGTCAAATGATATGGGCACATAATGTGTCACGACATATACGGTTAGTGCAGAGCCTACGACCGAAGCAATGCTCCTAGCCCACGCTGTGCCAAGAGTCCCCAAACCCAAGAAGGCAAGCGCAAAATAAGACAACACAAGACTAAGCAACACTGATATTGTAGACAGCACTGACACAACAGATGTTCGCCCAAGGGTTAACAAAATCGGGCCTGCTGCAACTGCGAGTGTGGCGGCCAAGGCACCTATGCAGATGATGATAAGCGGCTCAGCGGCTCCTATGTACTGCCACCCAGCAAACAAGATTATCGAGGGTCTAGCCAAGGTTGCCAAGCCAATAATCAAAGGAAACCCAATAAGCACAGCGTATCGAGTGGAAACCCGAAATGATTCTTTTAATCCGTCAGGACCCTGCAAGGTGTAAAGTTCAGAGAGTTTTGGGAAGAGCGCTGTGATTATTGAACTTGAAAACAAGCTTGGAACCACAGATGCTCTGATAGCTACGTAATAGATCCCTAGCAATATTTGAGCCTCTACCGCTCCAACGAGCAGGCTCATGTAGGTGACCAAGATGAGTTGATCCACCCAAGTCACGAAAAAGCCGATTCCGCCCGCAGCATAGAGGGGCAGAGAGTACTGAAGCAGAGACTTGATCTCATGCCTTTTTCCTAATAAGCCAATATGCCTTGATGTTATAGCCAAACCACCAATTGAGCCCAAAGCCAAGCCCGCAATCCAGCCGTAGGCAACCGCGTAAAGGCGAAAGCCCAAGTAAAGCAAGCCGATGCTCAAGGCGTTCTGGGCAATGGTATAAATGAATCCCAGAATTGCCATGTCACGCATTCTTTGTAGGGCTTGCAGGAAGCAGGCTCCTAAGATGTATAAGATGTTGAATATGGAAGCTAGACCGACAAGGCGTAGCAATGGAGCATAATCAACTTTGCTGAACAGCACTGTAGAGAGCCATTCTGCCGGTATGGAAATCAATGCAAAAGCAATAACAGCTGAAATCATGCCTATTTGTAGCAAACGAGTGACAACGGATTTGGCTTTTTCTACATTGTTCTGAGCTAAATATTGAGGTATGTACCTGACTGCAGCTTGGTTTAGAGCAAGGGTTCCAAACACCTGAGGCAAGCCAAGAACGAAGACCAATAGGGCAAAGATACCCATCTCCTCAGGTTGAACCAAGCGAGTTAGCACGATAAAATACACCACACCCAGCACTGAGTTTGCGAGACCCTGGATGAATATGTAAGTAGCTCCGCGAGCGACCCGTGCTTTGGCGTCGTATTCAGTCAATTATATTCTGCCTCGTTAAAGCTGTTGCATGAGGGTCTACGCACTAATAAGTCTAGAGGAGCATATATCACTTGCAACCTGACCGCCATCTGATCCAACGCTTGAAGGCTTTTAAACGCTGACTATAATTAACAAAGACAGAAAGAGCGTGTTAGATGGAGCAAGTTGTTTGAAGGCTGCGTGTGGCGTTGTTGTGAAGGCTAGAGACGAGCAGGACACGATCAAAGACAGTCTTCAGAGCTTACGACATCAAACAATCAAGCCGTTCATCGTAGTAGTTGATGACGGAAGCGTTGACAAGACTGCGGAGATAGCGTCTAGACTCGCAGATGTCGTTGTTACCCTCCCGAGGCACAAGGAGAGTTGGGTCGGCAGACCTGAGCTTGCAGGTGTAGTGAACGCAGGTCTCAGCGTTTTGAAAAACAGGGAATTGGATTATGTTATATTCAGTGATGGAGAAGCTGTGTATCCTTCAGACTATGTTGAGGAAATCACCAAGAGGATGAGAAGTGGCAAGATTGCTTTGGCTTCCGGAGTGGCTGAAGGTGAAGTGTCTCGTTCGTCTTCTCCGAGGGGGTGTGGAAGAGTGGTCGACGCAAAGTGGTTTAGAAGTGGGGGATTTAAGTATGCTGAGAACTATGGCTTCGAGGTTCATCTCGTTTACAAGGCTCTTGCTGAAGGAAGAAAAGTTGTTGTATTTCAAGACCTGAAGTTCAAGCTGGAGAGAAAAACGAAGCTTTTTCCGAAGAAGGCTTACTTTTGGGGAAAAGGAATGAGGGCATTGAACTACGATTTCTTCTACGCTTTTGGCAGAGCATTTCTGGTTTCAATCCGGTCGCCTAGAAATGGCTTAGCTTTACTCAGAGGATATTTCTCGGATGTGCAAAAATATTCAGACATTGCCGATTTCGTTGCTTCATATCAAAGGAGACAGCTGTGGAAAAGGCTGCGTGAAGTCTTTTATCCTTAAAGTAATGCATATTCTTTCTTGGAACAATAAGTAGCATCGTAAGCGGTTGGCAAGCAAGTGATGAGGAATCTGCTGCTCAGGTCTATAGCTCAAAGGGCAATTCTGCATAAAGGCGACCTGAGCTTTCTAATCATGAGAAACATTTTCTTCACCGAGGCAAGGGATGCTAAAGAATGGGTTGAAGACATAGACCCGAACGTCTGCATTGAAAAGCTGAAAGGCCAGGCTGACATTTTCACTTTCTGGGATAGACTCCC
>CAYLSJ010000011.1:0-15275 GCA_964386655.1 uncultured Candidatus Bathyarchaeia archaeon
AACCCGCGACCTACAGCTTTCTTGGCGATGAGCCTACAAGGCTGTTGCTCTACCTGCTGAGCTATCGGGGCACGCCTATCAACAACAAACAAACCCTATATTTTAAAATTTAGTGCCATCCAAAGTCAATGAGGCTTCAGTTTTATAGGTCCAGCAACATAATGACCTCGTCGGTGTAGTTTCCATCCTTGAATTTGATGCCGTGTTTGATTCTTCCGACCTCTTGAAAACCGAGTTTCTCATAAAGACGCAACGCCTGCAGATTCGATGCAAACACCATGAGTCTTATCTTCTCAAAGCCTTTCTCGCGAGCAATTTGAATTAACTTTTTGATTAATCGAGTTCCAATTCCAATGTTCCGAAATTGTCGTTTAAGGTATATTCCTAGCCAAGCTACGTGAGATACTTTTCCTCCCAACGGCTCGATGGTTGCGCCTCCTACAAATTCACTGTTCACTTTTGTCGCAAGATAGAAAAGTCCAGCTTTAACATGGTCTTGATGCCATTGCCTAGCTGTCTCAAGGTCTGGAACACCTTCGTTTCGGGGAAAGTAGGCGTCCTCTTCAATAACGCTGTTGAACACCTTCATCATTTCAGGCAGATCTTGCTCCTTTAACTCTTCGAGAACCACTGTCCGACCATCTTCAAGCTGAAACCTGTCGTATTCCATTCTTGTTACCTCTAAAGACCAAGTTTTTTCTCTAGCTCTTTAACTAGTGGTGGTGGAAACTTCTTCCTCTCAACTAGTAGGATAAGTCTCTTCAGTTCTCCTCCTGCTTTTTCATAGAGTTCTTTTGTTATCCAGCCTTTGTGAAAAGCCTCTTCTAACTCATCTTCATCTAGCACTTTATATCTTAAATCAGGTGAAACCCACAGGTCTAAGAACAAGTCAGTCAGCTCTATCTTGTTGCGGTCCAAGAACTGCAAAGGAGTGACAACATCACAATAGTATCCGGTATGCTCCCCTTGTTTATTCCAGACTTTGAGAATACTAAACCATCTACCCGGAAACTCGAAATAGACGATTGGAAAACCAGCTGCCAGAACTGTTCTACCATCGAATGCTACAGAATGCTGCGAGGTAACCTGAGATCTGCATGCGATTATCTTTTCAGATCTGAATAGGCAGTCATCTAGGAACTCTGTTATATTGTTGGGCAGCCGGATGTATCTTAAGTGGATTTTTTCTTTTGAGTTGTGAAGGTCTGCTCGGGCTTTCGTCATGTGATACAGCAACCAGTTTGTTGTAGGTTGTAGCTAGAGTAGAGTTTTAGATTATTGGTTCATGGGTCTTTATTGATTCAAGGATTAATGATTGCGGTCTTAATAGAACCTGTCTAAGCCGAGGATGCCTCTTCAGTCCATCTTTTGTCGGCTGTGGCTCAACAAGTCGTGAGACAAATAGCTTGCTTCTGAAGAGCACATTGGAGTAGTCTGTTAGGGTGCGGTGGAAGGACACGGTCTTGAAGGGTCTAGATAGTCTCTCCATGTTCCAATCGATTTTGTATTTGACAACTCCGAAATATCTTTGCGAGGCGCTAACTCTTCTTCCATTTATCACCAAGGTTTCGAAGCACGGATGAGGAATGGAGAAAACGAATCTCCCTTTATTCTTCAGAACCCTTGCAGCTTCAGCCACTGCTTGTTCATAGTTCTCGATGTCTTGCAAAGCCATGAAACACGTTACAAGGTCAAAGTAGTTGTTCTGGAATTCTCTGAGGTTGCATGCATCATTGACGTAATAAGCGATGCCTAGCTTCTCTGTTGCTTCTGAACGTCTTGCATAATCTATCAGTTTCTTTGATGAATCCACCCCTATTACTTTAGCTCCTTTTCTTGCAAGAATCCTAGTATTGTGCCCCTCGCCGCATGCCAAATCCAGCGCGGTTGCACCTTTGATGTCACCTATTAGGCTGAAGGTTGCAGGGTTGTTGAGCTCCTCGCGATAGTAGTCCTTGCCGTGTCTGACAAAATCCACCCACGACTCAGCCGCCTTATCCCAATCATTTTCCACAGCTCTTTTTCTCGACAAGGGCATCATCTTGGCTCCCCTTTGAGAATGTGTCATAATGTCTGGCTATTGTCACTGCCCACAAATAAATGCAGAGTCAAAGCCTCAAGTTCATCTATTGCCAGAGACGGGACTCGAGCCGGTGTACTAGAGAAATATACATCTACACAGATACTGAAACCAGCTTGGAAGCTCCAGTGGGGCACGTTGTAGTGCAAAGACCACATCCGTAACAGTTCTCTTTCACCACGAGGCTCTTGCCATTCTGGAGTTTCCTTGCGTTAAAGATGCAACGTTCAATGCATGTGCCGCAGCCCTTGCATTCTTCTGAATCAACTTTCGCTACGAGCCCTGACTTTGCTATGTGATGTCTAACTCCGTAGTTTATGGCAGTGCGTAGGTATTGGCAGCAGCATGGGCAGCAACTGCAGAGATCAAAGACTTCGCCTTTTAGCCAGTCGGTGTAAAGGACCTGATGCACAAGACCATGCTCATTAGCCAGATGCAAGGCTTCTTTCGCTTCTTCCAAAGAAATCTGATCAGCCACTCCTCGTTCCACGAGCTCGTCGGAGAATTCGTTGAGTCCTAGGCATGTTCGGAGGGGTCTATCGCAGTTCTTGTAGGTTACTCGGCATTCACAGTCGCGAAGTGAGAAGGACCTTGCCTTCTCCAAGGCGTTAATCGCAGTCTCATAGGGCAATATAATCGAAACTGGCTCCAGAACAGCCTCTGGAATGGGCAATACTTTGCCTTCAGGGTAGGAGTCTGCCCTTCCACGTTTTACATGCTCTTTCATTCGATTATTCGCCAGCGCAGCCACGTATTTCCCTAAAGACTTTGCTCTGCCCTCTGAAAGGTACCTGTTAACGACACTTTGGAACGGCTTTGTCGAATAATATACTTCGCCATCTTTTCTCTTTTTAAGGAAACCTCTGACGAACAAACTGTTGACCTTTGATTCTAAAGCCTTCTCTGATACACCTATTATTCTGGACAGTTGCCTGATTGACTGCTCTTTTTCCGACAACTTGAGAAGTAGTTCAACTTCGTTCTGTTTGACTATCATGGGGAGGACATCGGTAAACATCGGCGGTGTCTTCAAGGCTTTAGCCAATCGTCGGTAATCATCGAGGCACATAATATTGCACCAATCGAAGTTCTTAATGGAATAAGAAACTTAAGATTATGGTGCTGGCGGTGGGATTCGAGTCCGCGACTTTTTTGGACACAGTCGATAGAGGCGCACGCTACAGGTGAGCGCATTGTTCCCGTGATTGCTGCTATGTCGCCGCTGGTGATAGGCGCTTTCTTCTTTGCGTAGGTGTCAACCGACGCCTTTTAGAACGTTTCGTCTTCAAGTGACTTCTGGCGTGGTTTTGTCTCTGATGGTTTTGTTTCAGCCTTGCCTTTCCGTCTGCCTTTCTCGTTCACCTTGACTTCACCCCTCTCGATTCTTGTCTTGACAACTTCTGCATCTGTCGGACTGTCCAATTTCTCATCTCCTTTTTAACTCGCCCACGAGGCATCGAGTTAAAAACCATCCTGACGGTTGGAAGCAATGCTGGTACAGAATGTTCTTGTACACAAAACCGCTTCCAGCAGCAAACACTCAGTTCAGGAATCTTCTCGTTAAGCGCGCGTGCTTATACGTATAGAACTATGTTCCATAAAGCTGAAATTTTCAAAGAATGCAACAGTAGGTTTCCTGAATAGAGAGGTGAAAAGAAAATTGAAAAAGGCAGTACTAGTGTCGATAACGCTGCTTCTTTCCATGGTGGCACTGGCATCCTTTCCAATGCCTGTAAGCGCACTCGCGAAAGAGGGCCCTGCCTACATTGTTGTCTTCAGCGGTTGGAATCTTCCTGCAGACGTTGACGCTATCATAGCTGAGTGTGGTGGAAGAGTTGGGTCTAAGCTTCCTAACATAGGAGTGGTCACTGCTCTACCAACAATTGACCCCGCTGCTTTTGAATTCAACCTTAACCAGAGGTCAGAGATCATCGACTTTGGACACGATTATGTAGCAGAAGTGCCGGACTACCTAGTGATACCAGTCAACGAGAGCGTATTAGCAGACGGAAGCGGCCCCAAGGTGATCGACCCATACTATTGGACGTATCAGTGGCATCTATGGCACACGATTGAGGCATCTCCAAAAGGAGCATGGTCAATAACCACTGGAACCCATGACGTAAAAGTGGCTATCCTCGACACTGGCATCGACTACAACCATGGTGATTTAGCGCCGAACTACGATTTCGCTCTGAGCAAATCGTTTGTTGATTGGAACTTCGACGGAACCATCGACGAACCCGAAATAGACGAAAACGGTCACGGAAGCCACTGCGCCGGCAACGTAGCAGCAGCCATCAACAACAACCCAAATGACTGGAAGTGCGTGGGTATAGGCCCCAACTTAGATCTAGTAAACCTTAAAGTAATGGGCAAAAGTGGTAGCGGCTACTTTTCCTGGGACTTCGACGCAATCTACTACGCAGTTGAGAAAGGCGTAGACGTGGTCTCAATGTCCTTCGGAGCATACGTACCGATGGCTGGAGGCGTCAAGGAAGGGGGATCCGCCTTGTTCTCTGCTCTGCAGAGGCTGTTCAACTACGCGAACAGGAATGGAATAGTCTGCATTGCTTCGGCTGGAAACCTAGGGCTCGACATGGACGGGCTCCATTCATGGCGACATCTGCCATCTCAGTGCTCAAATGTTATCTGCGTTATTGGAACAGACATCTACGATGACATAGCTCACACGGCTTGGGGAAGCAACTATGGCTCTTGCCTGCACGGAATTTCAGCTCCTGGCGGTGACTTTGCGTACCGTGAACCAAAGTGGTACAAAGGAACAATTCCACCCGCATACTGGCGATACTGGTATGGACTTATATTCAGCTGCGATGCTTGGACCACAACCGGATATAGATATGTTTGGATGGGTGGAACAAGCATGGCGGCTCCTCAAGTGGCTGGCGTAGCAGGACTAATCTTAAGCGTTAAACCAGGACTTAACCCCTCACAAGTGCAATACTTCTTACAACAAGGCGCAGAAGACATTGGAGATCCAGGATACGACCAATACTTCAACTTCGGTCTGCTGAACGCATACAACTCTGTGCTTCTGGCTTCCGGCTCGCGATGAGCCGCACGTATGCAGTACCCATGGCTGACGATTCAGCCCAACATCCCTCTTTTTTGTTTCTGCGGCTCTATCGCTATGCTAAGTAAGTTCTCTTAATTTTGTCAATAGAAAAGAGGTCGGCGTAAAACCGACGTTTTTGTGAATCAACAATAACGAATTAGTCCTTCGACAACTTTATTGATTTCTTTCGGTGCTCTGTGTTACGTGTTCTCATTTCCTTTGCTTATTTCAAGCTCAGGCGTAGCCTCGGCATGCTTGATCGTCTTCAAACTTTGTTTTCTAGAGAGGCGTTTGAAAAGAGCTTTGGCGTACTGATCGGTTACTTGGTTGCCTGTGTTGGTTCCTGTCTGGGTATTTCCAGTTTATTGAAATGTTTGTCGAAGGACACGATGGCTTTGGCTTTGAGTTTTGAGGCTGCATGGTATTGTATGGCGTCGTCTAGGTCTAGTTTGACCTTGTAACTTGTGTCTACAGCTTTTATTTCGTCCGTCAACTGGGTCGTGTGCACTCTCAAGCCCTTGTAGGCAAGCAAGCTTCTGAGAAAAATTCTGAGCTTGTCTCTTTTTCCAGACCCTTCCATGATTACGCGCGCTGCTTCAATAACTTAGTCAAGGAATCTGGAGTTCGTCCAAGGTGAAAACCGAGGAAAGTGAACAACCAATCTTTTCCAGATTCTGTCTTCCTCCTTGCTGCCTGTCAATGACACAGACTACATAGGGGACGACTAGACCTAATTGCCGCATCTGTTCAATTGAAGTACATACTTGTCCAGCGGTAGTAATGACATCCTCTATCACCGTCACGATTTCCCCACGGCTGAACCCTCCCTCAACCAAATTGCAGGTGCCATAGGTTTTGGGAATTTTCCGCACATACAAGCATTTCTTCCCTGTTCTGAGGGAGAGGGCGGTAGCCAACGGTATTCCTCCCAACTCTAAACCAGCGAGTTTATCAAAAGACTCGGGTAAGAGCTTCTCTAACTCACCAGTTAGAGCGCTTAACAGCGTTGGGTCACTTTCAAAACGGTACTTGTCGACATAAAAGTGAGTGCTTTTCCCTGACCTCAGCCTGTATTGACCAGACAGAACTGAAGCAGCTTTCAATTGTCTTGCCAACTCAGCCCTTTCCATGCCAAGTCCCAATTAAAGTTAATCATAGCTCGTTCATAAACTTGCACGCGCACCTTAGAGAAGTCAATGAAGAGCACAGGCGCGGAAGAGTGGACCCAACGATCGTTCATTTTTATGATGTTTTCAACGTCTTCTGTAGAGGCTGATGAACAACCACTACTCTAGTTAATTCTTTACCAGCGTCAAATCCCGATCTGCTGTACGCTACATTGAATCCCCATTCACCAAGACACTCATCAATCCATTCTTTTGAGAAATCATCTTGGCTCGACCTATACTCACTGATGAGCAATTTGCCAGATGACAGAACAAACCTATTTAATAGTCGCGTCACGTATTCCTTCTGCAATTCTTGTGGAATAGCATTCATTTCAGTCCTAACAAAGTCAAATCGCAAATGCGGCTTCCAATACCAAGCGTTGCCTATAAAGAGATTTGAGGCATATTGCGGCAGTCTCTGTTTTGCCAAATGAATAAGCTTCTCAGACATGTCAAGACCGTACGGAACTATGGTAATTCCCTGTTCACTCACCCACCTCATTAGGCATTCCAACAAGTAGCCATTCGCACAGCCGATGTCCAAGAACGAACCTGACTTGTCAACGCACTCGGCAATGGGTTTTCTGCATTTGATCCATCTCTCTTCTGGTCCTGCAAAACCAGACTGCTTCCACGGTTCATCGTACATGAGATAAGCATTCTCAAGCTCCTGTTTCATCTTGTCAAACCATTGTTTCAACTTCTCTGGTTTCATGGTTGTTAATAGTGAAAATGATTGTTTATATGTATGCCTTGGCGGGGTGGAGGCTTGAACCCACGAGCGTCTACTGCACATGACAGAAAAAGTAGGCTTTTGTTTGCATCAGAAGGCTGCGGACTCTGACCAAGTGTGCAAGTCTTTCAAGGTTGCTCCTATTTATATGGTGCATGCTTCCCCCTTTTTGCAAACAATGGTGCCAGGCGGATTCGAGCATTAAATTCACGTCCGCTTTGTAGCCGACTTTACGATGTCTCGACCAAGCTGCCTTGCAAGCTCAAGAGCACGTGCATCCTCTGACACTGGGAACCGTCCATATACACCTCTGAAGGGCCACTTCTGCACGGTTACAGGAATCATCTGCAGCCACAAAAGGAATTCCTCCAAATGCTCCTGCAAAGGTATGGCACTGTAGGCGTCTGAAGACGAGGTCGTAAGAATGCCGAAAGGCTTGTTCATTAAGGGAGAAGGCATTGAAGGATTTTTCAATCGAGTCCAGTAGTTCGCACAGTAAAGCCTTTCAATTAATGCTTGCAGTTTTGAAGGAACAATAAAATAGCGAGGAGAAGCAAGCAAGGTGCCATCAGCTTGTTTCATCTCCTCAAAAACGAGCTGAAGATCATCTGTTACATTGCACTCAAAAGAGTGCTTGGCGCAACCAACTGCCTTATCATAGCCGCAAGTGGCTATACATGGACCAATCTTCAACCCAGCTAACTCGATAATTTTTGTTTCAGCAGTCTGATCCTCTTCCTTCACTCCTCTCATTGCCTCTTCAAGCAAACGATACGTGCCCCCACCTTTCCTATGAGAAGCACATATTCCCAAGATATTCATAATCATACAAAAGGACGAAATCACTTAAGAAAGTTAGCTTGGTGCCGAGGCGAGATTCGAACCCACGATCTACAGCTTTCTTTACACGCCTTCGTGTACAAGGCTGTTGCTTAGGCTGAGCCTGTCTTTAGCCGTTGAGCTATCGGGGCACACCTATCAACAACGGGCAAACCCATATTCTGGAATTTAGTGCAAAAGACATTTAAACCCGACTTAGAGATGCAGTCTTCTCTCCAAATCCTTGGCGAGAGATGGTGGAAATCTTCCGTCTTCAACTCGGCGAATGAGTTTCTGCAACTCTTTTTTTGCTTTCTCGTATAGTTCGCTGGCAATCCATCTTTCTTGAAGTGCCTTTTCCAACTCATCTTTATCCAATATTTTATACCGCAAGTCTGGTGAAACCCAAAGGTCTAAGAACAAATCTGTTAGTTCCACGCCGTCATCTAGTAATCGAGGGGGCGTAACAATATCGCAATAATATCCAGTGTGTTCCCCTTGCAAATTTCGTATCTTTCCAATTGCGAACCATTTGCCCAAAAACTCAAAGTACACCATCTCGAAGCATGGTGCCAAGACTATTTTGCCATCAAATATTAAATGGGCTGATGTAATATGAGACCTCCATACGATAACCCTGTTTGACTTAAAGACAAGCTCATGCCAATGCTCCATTGTGTGATTAGGCAGCCGAATATATCTCGAACGAATCTTCTGATTAAAATGAGGCAGATTTGTAGGCATTTTCTCCATACTAAACGGCTACCTTTTCTTTTGGTGGCGGGGGCGGGATTCGAGCCCGCGACTTCTGGACAGTTGGGCGTTTGCCCCTTTTTTGTTCTCCAGATTATGAGTCTGGCGCCCAAACCAAGCTAGGCTACCCCGCCAGCATCCTATGCTCTGCGTGTGCATTGATTTGAGGCTTTCTAATATCATCATGTCTATTTCTTGTTTTAGGCTGCATGTAGTTTCTCTTCATTCACACAAGCTTATTACTGAAACTGGATGGAAATCCGATCAATGGTAGGTAATTTGCCATGGAAGTAGAAGACATAATGGTTCATAAAGTGATTACAATAGACCCTACAGTCACGGTTAAAGAAGCAACAAAATTGATGAATAGGCATGAAATCGGATGCCTCATAGCTGTCAAACAGGGAAAGGCGGTTGGCATAATGACTGAAAGAGATTTGCTGAAGAAGATCGTTGAACAGGCTAGAAATCCCAAGAAAACAAGAGTTCATGAAATAATGTCCAAGCGCCTCGTTGTAGGCACGCCACGCATGGAAATCGCAGATGCTGTACGATTGATGCTTCAGAAGAAAATCAAGAAATTACCGATAGTTGAAGACGGAAAGATGATTGGCCTAGTCACTCTAACAGACATCGCTAGGACAACGCGCATTGAGCCTCAAATGCTAGGCGTGATAAAAGAACTCCGCAAAAACGGATGGCTACCACCCAAGCACATGAAAAAAGTACTAGACTTCTACGTAGTCTAATAATTACGGTCTCACAAGCCTCTTGATACCGTTTCTTGTACCCACGTAAACGACATCAGCAACATCTATGAACAAACCTGTCTCAACCACGCCTGGAATAGACTTCAGCCTGAGTTCGAGTTCTCGAAGATCACTGATTTTCTTCATCCACACGTCCAAAATGAAGTTTCCATTGTCTGTGACAACTGGTCCAACCTTTCCAATCCATGTGCGGAGAATAGGGTTGCCTCCAACCTGTCGCATCTTGGGCACGACTATGCCGACAGCGAAAGGAAGAACTTCAACTGGCACTGGGTGATTCGACCCAAGTCTTTTAGCAAGCTTGGTTTCATCAGCTACTGTCACGTTTTGTTTTGAAGCCGATGCCACGATTTTCTCTCGTGCCAATGCGCCACCCATGCCTTTGATCAGGTTTAACTCTCGGTCGATTTGGTCAGCGCCGTCTATGGTGAGATCAATCCTTGGATGTTCATCTAATGTGGTTATTTGTACGCCGCAGTCCACAGCTAGCAGGAATGCTTGATGCGATGTGGGAACTCCCAGAATTCGCCATTTCTTTTGAGCGACAAGCTTCCCTATTTCTTGTATAGCATACGCTGCAGTACTTCCGCTTCCAAGCCCTATGATGTGACCATTCTTAACGTGTTTAACCGCTTCTTGGGCAGCACGTTTCTTCGCTTCTTCAATCCAATTGGCGCTGTTATGCTTCGCCTTCAACTTCCATCTGCCCTAGCCTTTCAAGAACTTTCTCAACTTCAGCCCTGATCTCTTCAATCCTTTTCTCAGCGTCAGTTCTAGGCGCTGGCGTAGGCGCAGGCTTCTTTCTAGTCTTCTTCTTTTCCTTCTCTTTCTCCGGCTCCTCCATTGACTCTAAACCAGGAGTGGGAAACACCTTGGTTGGAGTTACAGCCTCTTCCTCTGCAGCCTTTATCTCTAATCGGGTTCGGAGTTCCTCAACCTTCTGACCTAATTCATCGAAACGTTCACTGAACAGTTTGATTAAGTCTTCTTGCATTGATTCAAGCTCATGAAGTGCGACAACGGATTCATCCTTGGATATGTTGTCTCTAATGGTCATCATACGATCCTTGTAATGTTGAGCGATTTGCTCCCTCTCTTCCTCGGTTATCTTACCCTCTGCCTGTGCCTCATAAAGACGCCGAATAGCAAAGCTCAGAATCTCCCTTTCAAGGTCAAGCGTCTTGAGTCTGTCTTTAGCCTCTTTAGCCTCTTCGCCTGAGACTGTGCGCTGACCTGTTGACGCGAAACGTTTTGCCCAAGCTTCTGTCGGAGAAATCTCCCGTTGCTCTGGAACAACCCTTTTCCTAGTTTTCCCCATCCTCGTGGCATACAAGACAATGAGAACGGTTATGATTGCTCCAGCTCCTACCAGAGCAACAAGTAACAAGTCAGAATCTGCCACGAGGTTCCCTCAACTAACTAACATCATGGTTTTTCCCTATAGGTGGTATATAAGTCTGACATCAAGGTCTCAGCGTGGCTACAAACAATTCAGCACTGCAACCCGAGCTCGTGCAGCTGATCCCAGGCAGTTTTTCAACCGAGACTCCTGAAAACACCATCTTTGCAGTCTTACGAATTGCGTCTGGATCAAACCCCAGATGCACGTCGCCCATCTCGTCTTTGAACTCTGCAAAAGTGTGAGTGCATAGGTCGACTATAACCGCTTTCCCCGTGGTTTTCAGAACTTGCTTAAGGCTTTTGAAAACCGTCTCTATCTGCGGACAATGATGCAGCATGAGAGTGGAGAACGCTGCGTCAAACCGATCAGGAACAGTAGCATAGCTCTGTGCGTTTTCGATGCTTCCTGCGATGTTTTCTGCTACTCCAAAGAATGGCACGATTCTTTCTCTCTTCTTGGCTAGTGCCAAGAGCATTGAGGGTGTGGCGTCCATAGCGTAGAACGAGGCATCAGGCACGAGTTTCTTCATTTTCGTAACAATTCTCGTGGTGAAAAACCCTGAACCAGCGCCTACGTCGAGAATGTTAGCGGTTTGTTCCAGCTTGGGAGACGAGGTTAGGCAAGCTATTATGGTGTCTATTATTCGCTCCACACCCTCTTCGCCGAAGTATCCTAGAACTATTTTGTCCCTTCTTGTTGCCTCGTTCTTGGTGAAGTGACTGATCTCTTTGACAAGAAGGTCGACATGTGATGTGCCCAGTTTATGTAATAGTCTGGGTAGGTCTGTTGCTTTAAGGTATTCTTCAAGAGACAATTTGGTCAATTCTTAAGGCTCACGTGGTAAGCTAATCTTCCCTGATTTTCTTTCTTCCCAATCGTATTTTTGCTGTCAGGATTTTTTCAGTGGCAAATAGCTTTGCAGCTATATATAGTATCACAACTGTGAAAATCGCCACGTATCCAATGCCTAGGATAGCGGTGGAGTAGTCACCAGTTATCGTAGCTTGAGCTGCTAAGATGGGGTGTGTGAAGGGCAAGGCCAGTACCAGAATCCTAATGCCAAACGGTAGAGTGTTTATGTCAGCAAACATGAGTGCAAACATCGGCATAAGGAGCGGTGTGTACACAAAGCCCAGTAGCGACTGCGCTCCTCGCACGTCCTCGGAGAAGACGGAGATTACAACTGCTAATGCCAATGCTGAGAGCAGAGCAACGAAGACAGAGGTTCCAAGAACAGCATAGCTTAGAAAACTGGGAGCTAGACCGATTGCCGCTAAGTCAATGGATGGTTGTGCTGGTGCAGCAAACGTGATAGAACCCATGTAGTAGATTACGCCTAGAATCGTTGCAACAGCTCCTATGGCAGCAACTATTGTTGATCCAGCTAGTTTTCCAACCAACAATGTAAAGCGATTCAATGGAAGACTCATCAATGTTTCCAACGTTTTCTCTTCCTTCTCAGTCGCTACTGATGTAGATGCAAGCTGCATTGCCAGAATAATCAACATAAAGAGGGCTATGGGCAAACCGATAGACTGGGCTTGAGAGAATAAGAAGAGAGCCGAGGGACTCACATCTGCAGGCTTTCCCTTTACAATAGAGTTCTGAGAAAGATTAATAGGGTTCAAAACAGCTTCTGGGTCGGAAAACTCTGTCTGGACTGTCTCGTTTGTCAATTTCTGCTTGTAGAATTCTATTACGCCCTGTGTCACGGCATAGGTTGCCGACTCAGTTACGCCACTTCCCCTAAACACGGCATAAATCAGTAGATCCGCCTGCTTCCCTTCACTAATGTTCTTGCTGAAGCCCTCTGGTATTATTACGACCGCAGTTATATTCGATGCTTGAGCAGAAGCCGCGATTTCACCAATGTTCTGGGTCTCGACAGTCTGTACCCTTAAGGTTGGCGCGGACTTCAAGAAGTTTGTCAGGTTTTGTGCTGCTGCTTCCCGGTCGAAGTCTGCAACTACGATTGGCACAGTTCTTAAGCTTTGTTGCACAGCTTCGGTTGAGGTTCGTAGCATGAAACCCATCAATGGAAAGATCAGCAACGGAGCCACGACCATGCTCAAAAGTATACGAGGGTCACGAATCATCTCTTTTACTTCTTTTGTAACAATGTTCACGAGTGCCTTAGGCAAGACCAGCTGCCTCCACGAACACTTCTTCTAAGTTCGCTGCTTTATGTTTAGATTTAAGGTCGCTGGGTGTGCCTTCAACTATGATTTTGCCTTTGTTTATCAGCGCAACATGGTCGCATAGTTGTTCTACTTCAAGCATGTTGTGACTGGACAGCAGAATTGTAACCTTGTGCTCCTTTGCGTATTGCCTGATGATCTCTCTCACATGGTACGCGTGCAACACGTCTAACCCGCTGGTCGGCTCATCTAATATAGCGACTTTAGGCCTATTCATCAATGCGCGGGCGACCAATAGACGCCGCTTCATACCTTTGCTGTAGCCTTTCACTCTGTCCTTCAGCCTATCGCCGAGACCTGAAATCTTAGCTGCGTCTTCAACCATCTGTCTCAAATCGGCACCATTCTGACTGTTGAACCTTCCCATGAACTGCAAATACTCGTAGCCTGAAAGATTCTTGTAGGCTCCAGCCTCCTCAGGCAGATAAGTAATGAGTTTTCGAACTTCGGAAGCTTCGTGAACAACGTCGTGACCGAAGACTTGAGCTGAGCCCTGTGATGGCAAGATCAACGTTGAAATGATCCTGAGCGTGGTTGTTTTTCCAGCACCGTTGGGTCCAATCAAACCGTATATCCCGCCTTCTTCAACCCTGAAGGTCAAGCCGTCTAGAGCAAGGATTCCTCCGAAACGCTTCGTCAAATCAGTTACTTCAATTGCATATGACATAGACGCGTCTTTCCTTTGAGTCGTAGAAAATCGATCCCTAACTTAAAGGGTTTGTCCACGGGACATGTCAACAGATGTACGCAAAGCTATTATCGTTGCATAATAGTTGGAAAAGAGACGTGATTTGAAGATGAAAGTTGTGGGTGTTGTCGGCAGTCCGAGACGTGGAGGAAACACAGAAACCCTCACGCGCATAGCGTTGGAGGAGATCGCGAAGGAAGGGCTTAAAACAGAGCTTATCACCTTGGCTGACAAGAAGATCGAACCCTGCGATGGATGCAGAAGATGCTCAGAAACAGGCAAATGCCATATTAAAGATGATTTCGGCTCCATCGCGGCTAAAATGAAGAAAGCCGACGGCATCATACTTGCTTCCCCCGTTTATTACGGTGCAGCCACACCGCAGATGACGAGTTTCATCAGCAGGTTTTACTGCATGCGAGGAAAACCCTTGAGAAGGAAAGTAGGTGGACCGATTGTTGTAGCTCGGCGAGCTGGAAAAAACTTCACCTTCGCTCAGCTCATGTTCTTCTTCATGATTCATGAGATGATTGTGCCTGGGTCAACCTACTGGAATGTGGCTTTTGGACGTGGGAAAGGAGAAGTGGAAAAAGACGAGGAAGGGGTCAAAATAATCAAGAAGTTTGCCCGTAATGTAGCGTGGCTTGTGAAAAAACTTCATACTTAAGGCTTGAACCTGTGGTTCTATTTGCCAGTCGCAGAGGACGCATATTCTGAAACCAGCAGTCAGTTACCTTTTGTTGCAACAATTAGGAAATCAGTGGGTATCATGGGAGTTTTCTTTGCTTTTTCTTTTACATAGTATTCCTCTAAGTGGTCGAGATGGAATCCTGCGTCAATTGCTGCATTAATGATGTCGCTTAGTTTCCACATAAATTCGATTGACGGAGGCGCATCTTTTTCGTGACAAATTTGAGGTTGCTGATCAAAGTAGCTTCGAGCAAGTATGACAGATTCTCCATTCTGTTGATCTTTCGTGCACATGGCAAGTGGGTGGAAATCCGAAACAATCAGTCGACCGCCTTTTTTCAGCACTCGATAAGCATTTCTCATCCAAGCATCAAGACTTTTTATCCAAATGAATATTCCACACTCGGTGACGGCTATGTCAAAACTGTTATCAGAAACAGTCTTTGGCAACCTTTGCCAATCTGATTCTATAAGAACTACGTCGACTCCGCAGTATCTGGCTCCTTTCTTCGCAAGACGAATCTGCTCGCTTGAAATGTCAACTCCGGTGACCAAGGCGCCTTTCTTTGCACAAGCCAATAGAAGCAGACCATCACCGAATTGAGGGACAATGATCTTCTTTCCCTTGATGTTTCTAAGGTAACGTCCGATCTTGGGCTCAGTCTTCTCCAGATAAGGATAGCCTGCTTTGATGAGCTTCAGATACTTTGCCCGTTCCGGATTGTAGCGCTGGTATGCGCTATTCCAATGTTTCTTGTTTACTTGGACGTAGTCTAAATTGCTTCCTGACCTCATGTGCATCCTTCCCACGAATATCACTGCTTTAGGAAAAATAGTGTTTTGGTGGGGCCGGCAGGAGTTGAACCTGCGACCTACGGGTTTCTCCTTCTAGAG
>CAYLSJ010000012.1:0-4621 GCA_964386655.1 uncultured Candidatus Bathyarchaeia archaeon
ATCTCTGGGTTATGAGCCCAGCGGGTTAACCTGGCTACCCCACCCGTATAGGACCATTGATGTGGTCTCGCTACGGTTTTCCCCGCCTCGCTCGAATTGAAGCGCTCCGTTGCTTAAATGCTTTTATGGTGGGATTTGTATCGCTATTAGTCGTTGCTCTGGTTGAACCTTGGTGAGTTATACGTCGGACAAGCCCATCTTTCGAATGTTGTCTAAGCCTGTGTTTGAGAAGCCTGTCCTAGTCGAAGGACTGCCTGGCTTCGGCAATGTCGGCAAGTTGGCTGTTCGCTTGCTGGTCGAGTTTACGCGCGCGGATGTTTTTGCTGAGTTGTATTCTCCTTCTTTTCCAGACTTTGTAAATGTAGAGAAGGATGGTGTTGCCCGTCCACCTCACTATGAGTTCAGCCGAGCCGTTTTTGGAAAAGCCGAGTTTCTAGTACTGTCTGGCGACGTTCAGCCTTCACGTGAAGATGTGAAAGCGCATTATCAGCTGTGCGACGACATCTTAGATTTTGCTGAGCAGTTTGGCTGCAGGTTTCTGGCTACTATGGGCGGCGTGCCTCAGCCTCGTCCAGCAGGTGAAGTGTATGTGGCTGCGACATCGGCTAAGCTAGCGGCTGAGACCATGGAGAAGGGCGCTGTCATATACGGTTCGGGCAGAGTTGCAGGCGCCGCTGGCTTAATGCTGGGCTTAGCCAAAGAGCGCGGATGGGAGGGCGTATGCCTCTTAGGTGCGACCACGGGGTTGAAATCAGACAAGAACGCAGCCTTCAACGTGTTCAAGTTCCTTATGCGCCTGTTCGGTGTTGAGGAAGGGCTAAACAATAGGAAGCAACCGTCTCGGGAAAGCCCCTGAGCTTTCAGCCTCGTCATCGTTCGACGGTGAATTGGCGTGAGGTTAAAGGAGAGGTCGCAGTCAAGAACTCATGTTTCTAAGGAAGACATCAAGGCTGGCTTGAGAAAACTTGGCTTAAAACAGGGCGACCTTCTTGGCGTTCACAGCTCTTTGAGCAGTTTCGGTTATGTTGAAGGCGGTGCTGAGGCAGTCATCGATGCCTTGTTCGAAGTTGTCGGAGAACGCGGAGCTATAGTGATGCCCACCCATTCTGCGAATCTGCTGGAAGTTCAAAGAACACCGGAGGAAATCGCAATGGGTGTCGCTTGGCTGTACAAAATCCTGCCTTACAATCCCACGGAGACACCATGCACGACCGGGCTCATACCTGAGACTTTCAGAAAAAGAAAACTTGTAATCCGTGGATCTCATCCGACTCATTCTATTGCGGCTCTTGGATTCAGGGCAAATGAGCTGGCTGAGGGTTGGCACAGGCTGCTTGAGTTCGATGGTTACATTCTCCTCATCGGCGTAGGCTTGAATGTGTGCACAGCTATGCATTTGGCAGAGAAACGCGTCAGGTTTCCTGAGCATATTCTGAGGAGAATCACTCCGCCAAAGGAGTTCGTTGAGAAGTATCCTGAAGGCGAATGGGAATGGGATTTTGGTCCTTACCCTGACTTCGCCAGGTTAGAGAAGCCTTGCCTTGAACGTGGAATAATGAAGACCACCAAGGTTGGAGAAGCCACTCTGAGGCTGGTCAGATTAAGGGAGCTGATAGACCTTTACGTAGAATATTTGGAGAGAAATCCTGATCTCTTCTACGGCAAATCCTAAGAGTATCACGTTTCAGCTCTGGCTCAGCATACGGGCTGGTTGTGCTGTTAATAGTATAGCCCCGTCTCATGGAGAGAAATTCTTAATTGCATGAGACTGCATCTGTTGTCGGCTCGTGGTTGTATTTGCAGTACAGCGTTGAGACTCGCGATGTCGTTAGGAAGTTCAAAAGCCGCGATAACCCAGTGATAGCTCTAGACAAGGTGTCTATTTCAATCGCAGAAGGAGAGATCTTCGGGCTTCTTGGACCTAACGGTGCAGGAAAGACCACGTTGATAAAAATCCTGTCTACGCTTTTGCTTCCAACGAGTGGAGAGGCTTTTGTGGGAGGTTATGATGTCGTCAAGGAGTCAGATAAGGTTAGGAGAATCATAAGTCTGGTCTCAGGAGGCGAGACGCCAGGCTATGGTATTCTGTCTACAAGTGAAAACCTT
This sequence comes from uncultured Candidatus Bathyarchaeia archaeon, assembly GCA_964386655.1. Classification (GTDB taxonomy): domain Archaea; phylum Thermoproteota; class Bathyarchaeia; order Bathyarchaeales; family Bathyarchaeaceae; genus DATETJ01. The sequence goes on from CAYLSJ010000012.1 coordinate 2,107, forward strand.
TGGTTCTTCTCACAGCTTTATGGCTTGTCCTCTTCAGTGGCAAAGGAAAGAATCCAACGGTTGCTTAAGGACTTGAGCTTTGAGGAATACGCCAAGACACGGATGTCTAGGCTGTCAACTGGCTATAAACAAAGGCTTAACCTTGCTCGAGGCTTGTTGAATGAGCCCAAGATATTCTTCTTAGACGAGCCCACATTAGGGCTAGATGTCCTGACATCGAAAAAGCTTAGGGGTTACATAGTTGATTGGGCGAAGAGGGAGAAGAAAGGCACCGTTCTGTTGACAACACATTACATGGCTGAAGCAGATGAGATGTGTGACCGCGTGGCAATAATAGACAGTGGCAGAATCCTAGCATGTGACAGTCCACTGACGCTCAAGGAGAATCTGAAGGAAAACGTCATCATGAGGGTTGAAGTCTCCTCGGTTCAGGCTGATTTCGGCTTCATGCAGAATGCGAAAGGTGTAGTCGGCTATACACAGACGCGGAGTATTCAGACAGACACCACCACTCTGAAGGTCATAGTACGCGACGAGTCAGTCTTCTCAGACATCACTTCGAAGCTACAGGAACAGAAATTGAAAGTGCTGACTGTTAACAAGGCTGAGCCTACGCTTGAAGACGTGTACATCAGCTTGGTCGGTCGCGGCTTTGAGGAGCAGGAGGCGCGTAGTAGTGCGTGAGCAACTAATTCACAACTTGAGAGTAGCCTATGCAAGGCTTTGGGTCAGGATCAAAGGCGGTAATCGAGAGCCTGAATGGCTTTTTGCAGAACTGCTAATCCCTGTACTGAGTCTAAGTGCTTACATTTATCTTTACAGAATGTTGAATGCGCCAGCTGAATACGTAGGCTTTGTTGTCGTCGGCGGGACTATGTTAGCTTTCTGGGTCAACGTTCTCTGGAACATGTCGGCACAGTTTTACTGGGAAAAAGAAACTGGAACTCTGGAGGCTTATCTTGTGGCTCCTATTTCTAGAATGGCGATTCTTCTTGGGATGGCGCTTGGAGGAATCGTGAACACAACACTCCGAGCCGTCGCTATATTCTTAGCAGGCGTGTTCCTTTTCCGAGTGCCCATACTAATTCGGGAACCCTTAACCGCAGCTCTCGTGTTCTTCCTGACGATTATCGCTGTTTATGCGTTGGGGATGTTGTTTGCTTCGCTGTTTATGTTGTACGGCAGGGAAGCTTGGCACACTGCAAATCTACTCCAAGAACCTGTTTACTTTCTCTCTGGTTCGTATTATCCAACAAGATTTCTGCCTTTCGCGGTTCAGATTCTAGCTTCTCTAGTTCCGTTGACTTTTGGACTGGATGGCATCCGAAGGGTCTTGATTCAAGGCGAAGGAATAGCTGACATCTGGTTGAATGTAGTCGTGCTCGTGATCTTCATCCTAGTTTTAATGCCGCTTGCCAGGTTTGCCTTGAACTACTTAGAGAACCTGGGCAAAAAGGAAGGGAGGCTGACTATGAGATGGCAGTGAACACCATTCTGAGATCAATCAAACAGGCCGTCTGGGTCGGATGGAAGGTTGAGACTAATTGGGCTGACCCACTGGTTTTTGCCATCTACTATCTTATCCGCCCAATTGCAGGTCTACTTATCGTAGGTTTCATTTTTCTCATTGGAAGCTACGCCTCTGGCGGCGCGATGAATCCAGAGCTTTTCGCGTACATGTTCATTGGAAACAGTTTTTTCATTTATGTAGTGCAGGTTATGATGACTATGACCATGTTGATTCATGAAGACAGAGCTCATTATGAAGTGTTGAAGCACATTTATCTGACTCCTAGCTCGTTGTGGTGGTACATTGTTGGCAGAGGTTTGAACGGGGTTATGAACGCTTCCGCGTCGCTTCTTCTGACTCTAGGGTTCGGAGTGCTTATTTTCCAAGGTTTGATGGGCGTGCAAATCCCTATCGACTGGTTCGGAATTGACTTTGCATTGTTGGCTACAAGTCTGGTGCTAGGAATAGTCTGTTTCATGGCTGTAGGGTTCATTCTCTGCGGGATTAACATCATGACATCTAAGGTGCAGTTCATGCTAAACGAGTATGTGAATGGCATCCTCTATCTGTTCGGTGGAGTTGTCTTTGTGCCAGAGATACTTCCCTCTTGGGGTCAAGCGGTCTCAAATGCGTTGCCAATCACATATTTTCTAAACAGTGTACGGTTCTCTATCATGCATCGTGGCGTGTTTGACGTTCAAACCAATCTACTCTTTCTGCTTGTCACCTTAGCTGCAAGTGCAATCGTCGGTGTCGGCGTGTTCAAAATAGCTATGTACAAGGCTCGACGAGACGGGTTGATAGACAAGAAAGAGGAGTATTAGCAAGCTGCCACAGTCTCCGATACACAGCGTAAAATGCGGGTCTTTAGCAAAGTAAGATGAGTGAGACAAATTATGGAGTCCATCAGGATCAGGGATTACACAGAGGCAGACCTTAGGGGAATAGTCAGAATCTATAACGAAGCCTTCAGCAATTTGCCCAGCTGCTGGCCAAACCCTATGA
>CAYLSJ010000012.1:4721-14990 GCA_964386655.1 uncultured Candidatus Bathyarchaeia archaeon
TGCCCAGATATCGAAACAGCGGGGTAGGAACTGCGTTAATAAACCGCGCGTTCAACTTTCTGAAGTCGAAGAGAATCGAGACTGTTTCCACTGCCACTGAAACAGCTGAAGCGTTCTATGAAGAAGTCGGATTCAAAGTCGACAAAAGGTTTGTCAGAGTTAGAAAATGGATCTAGCAGAAGAAGTCTATGGCAAATTCTAAAAGTGCATGCTACCAGTATTCGTTTCTGGGCGAAAGAGAGTGTCAGTAGCTGTGCCGTTCTCCTTACGTGTTCGCTTGGGACAGTGCGAAGTTGAGATCAGTGGTAGCAGAGATGAGGTCTTACGCACTATTGAAGACTTGCCGAATCTTGTGACATTGATCTCTGAGGCTTTCTCGCGGGCGGAAGTTGAAGCGCCGCTGAACGAAGCCGCTGATCAACCTGTCTCTTCCACGGTTCAGCCGTCATCTGCACTGGTCACAACTGCTTACCCGAGTATTCAGTCCTCTGGCGGGTGCGCTGATGCGGTTCTAAGATTGTTGGGTACAGAGTGGGGCAGAGTGGCACCTAGGACTCTGCCTGAGATAATTGAAGCCATGCGTGCGAATGCAGTTCATTATCCTGCGACGACCCTTTCAGGAGTCCTGAATTGGCTGGTCAGGAAAGGTAAGGTAAAACGTTGGAAAACCGACAAAGGCTACGTGTATGTATTGGCTCAGGCCAGTGCACCACTAGAAGAGACACAGGCGCAAACTGAAACGATTGAAGCGCCAACACAAGGAGGATAGAAACAGATGGCTAAGATCAGGGCTCGCATAAAGACGGCTTTTGGCGAGATAGAGGTTGAAGGTGAATCCACACAGGAACTAATCGAGGCTTTGAAGACGATGACACCCGAGTTTGTCAGCGAAGTCGGCAGCTTGGTTACGAGCCGAGTTGCGGCTCCTGGTAGAATTGGTTTGGAAGGTGTTGTAGAGATAACTACAGAGGGACCTGTGGTCACTACGCGGGAGAAGCTGTCGCATTACGAGGCTATTGGTCTAGTTCTGTACGCTTCAGACCGCAGAATCAGCACAGCCACGAAGATCAGTGACCTGCTCAAGTCCAGTGGGATCAAGTCGATGGTGCCTGCACGGCTGAATGAAATGACTAAACGAGGCTTGGTGTTCAAGCCTGACCCAGCGCGTACAGAGTTCAAGTTGACTATGCAAGGTGAGAAATGGCTCGAGGACGAGGTCCTACCTCGATTGAAGAGCGCAAGCAGCTAGATAGGCCCCTTAGCTGCATCGGTCTCATGTTGCTTGCGAAAAGCTATTCTATATTTCACAGTTGATAGAGCATGAATAGAGCTACGCAACCACGGTTTGATGGTGAGCTTGACTTGAGTGAGTCTGAGCGAATGGTTGAGGTTCATGTTAAGTATGGTGGGGTAGAGCAAACGTTCACGGGAGATGTGAATGCTGTTTGGGTCAGTGTAAACAGGTTTTTCGGTGAGATGATTCCCACGTTTGACATAGCCCGCAAGGTTACTTTGACCATTGACTTGGCTAAGCTTGTTGAGGATTTTAAGGATGTTGTAGCCATTGCGCCTGAAGGACCAGAACTGCTGGTGCCTAAAGAGAGGTTGACAGATAGTGAAGCTCTGAAGCTCTACATGCTCGCAGCATACATGGGCTACCGACTTGGAAAACTGCCACGTGAAACCATGACAAAAGAGGAATTAGCAGCCAAGCTTGGAAAAAACATGAAAATAGCAGCAACAAGACTAAGTGAGCTAACAAAACAAGGGAACGTAGTCAAAACAGAAGAAGGGCAGTATAAGATAACAACAAAGGCAATAACTCAGCTACGGGAAAAGAAGCAAGAATTCGTAAAAGAGCTGCTGAGGTGAGGCGGGATATCAGAGGATCAGTTGAAGCAGGAAATCACTCGACTATTGACGAATCTAGGCGCGTTTAAGATTGGCATTGCTGACCCTGCTAAAGGGTTCACCCATGCGATGAACGGATGTCACCCTCTCGATGTCATGAAGGACTGTCGCTCTGTCATTGTCTACGGCTTCAACATAGGGCTGGACTATTACAGCGCACTTGATTACGAGCACAACAACATTCGATTAGGTCATCTGTATCGCGACTGGGCAGGCTTGCAGCTAATCACCTTTCTCAAAAGGAAGACTCATGATGCTGTTGAGGTGCCTAGAGAGCACATTGACGAGAAGAACAAGATTGCACCATTGTCATTCAAGCTTGCGGCTTATGAGGCAGGAATAGGAACCTTTGGAAGACCAAGCATTATCATAACACCAGAATATGGCCCGCGAATAAATCTAGGCGTGATTCTCACCGATGCATACCTTGAACCTAGTGGACGAATAAAGAGCTTCAATCCATGTGAAAACTGCTATGTTTGCGTAAAGGCGTGTCCAATGAAGGCTATAGGAAGCGATGTGCCTCCTCCTATAGGCTTTGACAGAGATAGATGCGTGAGTTTTATTGATTGGCTCAGGAAGGAAACAAGGGACAAAGTCAAGCTCTGCGGATTCTGCTACAACACTTGCCCTGCTGGAAAACTTGTAAAGAAAACCATCAAAACCACCAGGTGGACCACATTTGCAGATCTGACTATGAATCGTCGAAAGAAAATGACAGACAAGTTCACCAAATCAGCTTGAAGGCAGTCTGATTGAGCACAGGCTTGTAGCCCTAAACCGCAGCTCCTTGTTTTGGTCTGCTATGGCAAGTCTTTTGGAAAAGCTTAAATAGACAATTACAGATTACAGATTACACGATACATATTACCTATGGGTGAACCAGAAATGAAAGAGACAGATGAAACCAAAACCGAAGAGAAAACAGAAAAGAAGAAAAAATACATGATGGCCATGTGCTGCCCAGAAGGAGAAGACGCTGAGAAAATCAAAGAGAACGTCCTAATCAGACTGAGCGAGGGACTAGAGGGCAGAAGCAACGTAGTAATGACCAGACTGAACGACGACGACCTTAAATTGATAGACGCTCTCGTCGAGGTTGAAACGTTCAAGAGCAGGTCTGAAGCCGCTGCGTTCTTCATCAAAGAAGGAATACGCGCACGCGGAGACATCTTTCAAGAAGTCATGCCCACAGTGGAGAAAATCAGAAACCTGAAAGAGCAAGCCAAGAAAACACTAAGCCAGAAAAGATCCTGATCCAATCTGAGAGGCATGTGAAGAAAATGGATGAAACAAAGCACAAAAAGGAAGTCCGAGAAGAATACGCCAAAATAGCCAGAAAAGGATCATTTCTCCCCTCAACAACGTCTTGCTGCTGTGAACCCGACTCAGCCAAGCAAACTAGCAAGAAAATAGGCTACTCTGAAGAAGAACTTCGATCTATTCCCGAAAAATCCAATATTGGCTTAGGATGCGGAAATCCAGTGGCGCTGGCTTCTCTCAAAGAAGGCGAGGTTGTTGTTGACCTAGGCTCAGGCGCTGGTATTGACTGCTTCCTTGCAGCGAAAAAAGTCGGAAACAAGGGAAAAATCATCGGAGTTGATATGACACCCGAGATGATCGACAAGGCAAGAGAAAATGCGAAAAAAGGCAACTACGCCAATGTGGAGTTTAGACTCGGCGAGATCGAAAACCTGCCCATAGCTGACAACACCGCCGACGCAGTCATATCAAATTGCGTAATCAATCTTTCGCCTGATAAGAAGCGAGTTTTCGAAGAGGCTTTTAGAGTGCTGAAGCCTGGAGGAAGGCTGATGGTTTCCGACATTGTCTTGCTGAAGGAGCTTCCTGATTACATAAGAAAGAGGGCACATCCTGCCAGCTGCGCCCGCACAGCCGTGCTCAAAGACGAATACATAAGGCAAATAAAAGAAGCCGGCTTTCAAGCAATAGAGATGATTGAAGAACAGCGAGAGTGCTTTGACGCCCTCGCTAATGACCCAAATGCAAAGATCGTTGCTGCAAACGCTAAAACAAAAACTCATGAGCTGAAGCGTGTATCTGATCTGAGCAAGGAAGACAAGGAAATCCTGAAGCAGATTCTTGACTCCACGATGAGCGCGAGCATTTCAGCAAGAAAGCCCTCATAGCTGACAATAGGCAAGGAATGCGTGGTAAAGAAACGTAGTTGTCAAGTTGAACAAGGAATAATCAAAGCCTACTAAGCTTAACTGCTTTAGGCAAATTAGGTCATGCTTAATATATTCTAAGCGACTAACTAGGCTTTCTTAGGAGGAAGCATCTTGAAGAAGAATCCTGTTATTGCAACCATGCTGGCTCACAAATCCATCAGAGAATACACAGACGAGATGCCGTCCGACGACCTGATAAAGACCATTGTGAGAGCCGGGCAGCAGGCGCCTTTCGCCTTTCAATGCTACAGCATACTACTATCGAGAAACAAGAAGAAAAATCCCTACAAGGCACCCCTACTATTCACCATTTGCGTTGACCCACACAAGTTTGAACTTATTATGGCTAAGAGAGGTTGGAAGCTGATAATCAACGACCTCTCATTAATGCTCTTGGCTATTCAAGACGCAGCTTTGATGACGGAAAACATGATTGTTGCTGCGAGAAGTCTGGGACTCGGAAGCTGCCTCCTTGGGAACGCTCACAACAGAGCAGACAAAATCGCCAAGGAATACGACCTACCAGAAAGAGTACTCCCCTTAGTGCAGTTAGTGATGGGATATCCAGCAGAAGACCCGCCACCTCGACCAAGATACCCTCTTGAATTCACCCTGTTTGAAGGCAAGTATCCGAAGCTGAGTGAAAATGCTGTGTCGAATGCTATGAGGCAGATGGACAAGGGATATCTTGCCCAAGAATACTACCGCAAACGCAAAGCAATGATACCGTTAACAGTTAAGCGCAAAGAAACCTACACCTACGACAACTACAGCTGGACTGAACACATCAGCCGCAAACTCGGTCAATGGCAACCAGAACCTGATGAAATCCTGAAACAGCTGGAAAAACGAGGATTCCATCTTACGGGCAAGAAAAAATGAACCAGTAGACCGTTGCATCGTCTCAAATGTCAATGACACAGTGAGGGAACTTCTTCCTTATCTCAGCAGTCCACTTGTCTACAAGTTGCGGCTGAACGCCTTTGCTGGTTTTCAGAAGCATGCCGACAGCAAGGGCACCAGTGCGAACTTTCTGCAGGGCTTCTTGGTTCGTGCATGCCGCAGATTCCTTGCACTCGTTGCAGTCAGATAACCTCCTTTGCGAGGCGCACGGTCTGATCTTGCATGCGTCATTGCCACCGCCTTTTAGACATCCAACGCATATCGGTAGGCTTTGTATTGATGCTAGTCCTTTCATGAATTCCTTGGAATCAAAGTCTTTAGCGCCCCATTTATCGACTCCATAGCCCTTGATAAGCGCCTCATATCTCTTGGTTAACTCTCTCAGAGTTCCGTTGCCAACTATGCAGCTTCCGCACCAGAGTCCGCAGTAGCCTATTTGATTCTTCACATTATCGAACGCTCCAACCTTCAAAGGACACAACTCCCAACAGACGCAGCAAACAGTGAGTATAAGCATGATATAAAGCTCTCTAGAGATAAGCAAACTCTCATCAGCCATTGAACCCCGCTGGAACATTGCTGGCGGACTTGTGCCGAGAACCAAGTATCCTCAATGGGGGCACTAAGAAAACCTTTCCAGTAGGCTCTCCGCTGTTTTGAGTTTCCTCAGCATGGTGTATGCGCTCAATATTAAGAGGCGAAATGGCAACAGAGCGGTCACAGCGCAAACGAGTTCTCAAGCGGGGACCGATCAATATCGAGGCCAGAGCGGTAATGCTTAGTGCTAGGCTTCCTGCTAAACGATTTGCCTACCAGTTTGCCTTGCTCCGCTGCGGAACTAATAGAGGACTTTCTCACTCAGTCTCACAATGCCATTTTCGATCCGGACGCCCTCTCGTTCAACAAGGTTCCTCCGAGACGCTGCAGCCTTGCTTTCTCCGCCGAATTTTCCGTCTGATCTGATGACGCGATGGCATGGAACAATGGGATGCAGAGGGTTCTTATGCAGTGCGTTTGCCACGGCTCTGTAGGCTTTTGGTTTGCCGATTTTCTCAGCTATTCTCTTGTACGTGCTGACTTTCCCTTGGGGGATTCTGAATGTGGCTACTAGAACCTTCTTTTCGAATTCGGTTTTGTCAGACAAGTAATGAATGACATCTTTTTCGGTTTTTACGTCTTCCTTTCTCATGGATTTTCGCCTTGCGGTTTGATTGAGCAAGGTACAACATAGGAATTTTAAGGTTTCACTGAGGGTCGCCAAAGCTTAAATTACCTCGTTTAAGTCAGATTCGGAACAACGATCTGTGAATATGTCGCAAGGTTTCAAATGCAACGTTAGAACGAGTTGAGGAGGAACGGACAGAATGTCTGACAAGGAAGTTTCAGAATTCGCAAAAGGGCTGAGTAAAACCAACAGGGCGTTTGAAGATCGGTGGCTCACTAAATTCTCTAAAAGCTTGAAGGAAGTTGCTGGCGCAGGCTTTCACAGGCACATATGTGTAACAATTCTGCAGCACCCAGTTGAAGTGCTTGAGACCTTGCTCGACGGAAACGATGTATGTAGAATAGCCATACACCTGCCGAGAAACAGATGCTCATCGTCGGAGTGAATCTCACCTTGGATGTCAACTTAATCAGCAAATGTGGCATTTACTGTGGGGCTTGCTACGTTTACCGTTCCTTTAAAGACGGAGGCAGGCTGCTCGAGACCATAGCTGAGCAACTCGGAGTTCCAAAAGACGAAATCAGATGCGGCGGTTGCTTAGGCTCAGCGGAAAATCTGTGGCGAAACTGCAGAAAATGCCAAATCTCAGCCTGCCTCAAAGAGAAAGGGCTTGTCTTCTGTTATGAATGCCCTCAATTTGAGACTTATTCTTGCGAAAAATATGAAAAACTCTGTAAGTTCTGCTCTGAAAGAGGAGAGGATGTCAAAGAAGCCCTCAGGCGGATCAAAGCTGGAGAAGCGAGAAAGTGGCTCGAAGAGCAAGATAAGAAGTGGCGTTGCCCAGCCTGCGGAGGCTCAATATACTGGACGGAGGAGACATGCCATCACTGTGGTCGGCTTATTGGCGGACACTAGCCGTGCTTGGAGGCTTGGGTGTTGAGCAAGGAAAAGCTTACTCGAAACACCATGATCAAGACGCTTATAGATGCTTTGGAGCCACTCGACTATGTTCATGCGTTTTACGAAGGCGGTGCGATAGCTTTCAACCGCCTTGATAAATGGTCTGATATTGATCTCTATTTGGTTGTGGATGACGATAAGATAGATGATGCCTTCGTTGTTGTTGAAACTGCTCTAAAATCATTGTCCCCCATCGAACAGAAATATGCGGTACAGCAATTGCCATGGCCAGGGGTTTCACAAGCGTTCTATAAGTTGAAAGGAACAAGCGACTACCTGCTCATCGACCTAGCTGTTCTCAAGCTAAGCGCTCCTGAGAAGTTTCTTGAACCAAGAGTGCATGGTGAAGCTACTTTCTCTTTCAATAAGTCTGGCAATATTAAAGCAGCAACTCTTGATACGGACGCGTTGGCTAAGACGTTGGACAATAGACTTGCACGGCTGAAAGACAGGTTTGACATGTTCAATATATTTGTGCAGAAAGGGATCAACAGGGGCAACTTCATCGAAGCTTTGAGTCTCTACTACACGTTGACTCTGGGTTCAGTTGTTGATGCGTTGCGGATTAAATACAGTCCATTTCACCATGATTTCAAAACACGCTACATACAGTATGAGCTTCCACAGAAGATTACAAAAAAGCTTGAAGGTCTATACTTCGTTAGGGATGAGAAGGATTTGGTGGAGAAGTATCGCAAAGCGACTGAATGGTTCAACGAGATATTGAAAGAAACCGAAGGAGAGCGCTGAATTCTCTGAAGCAAATGGCTCTTGCGTTTGCCATCATCAAGGTGGTCACTTTTTCCCATCATACTAAACTTGAGTGTCCAAGCTTTCTCTATCCTTGAACAGGTGGAAGCTTGACATGCGAGCCAGCCAAACATCATTCCGAAGCTACCTTTACTTCCGCTCAGGGCAATTAGTCTCCCTGTTTGGGTCTTCCATATCTCAATTCGTGATTGTCTGGTGGATAACTCTAGAGACAAAAAGCACTCTTTATCTGTCGCTTTCTTCGTTTCTGGGGTTTGCCCCTCTTGTGCTTCTTTCACCTTTTACAGGTGTGCTTGCTGACCGATGGAATCGTAAAGCGTTGATCGCTGTCACAGATCTGCTGCAAGCGCTAGCAACAGTCCTTCTGACTGTCTTGTTTTGGTTGGGCAATGTATCGATTTGGCAGGTTTTGGTGATACTCACGTTCCGAGGCATGATGCAAGCGTTCCTCTATCCTGCAACCCAGTCTCTTACTCCCCTCATGGTTCCACGAGAGAAGCTGAGTCGCATGAACGGTCTGAATTATCTTCTCGCTGGAGCGGTCAATGTGATTGGGCCTGTTGCTGCAGCGTTTCTCCTCGAGATTTGGGCGATTCAGCATGTTTTGTGGATTGATGCCGTGACGTTTGTGATCGCAATCGTTCCGCTGCTGCTGATTTCAATTCCATCAACAAGGCTCAAGGAGGACAAGGCCTCTTTCAAAGCAGATTTCTTTGACGGCTTAGCTTTTGTGAGGGGTGCAAGAGGTTTCCTCACATTGTTGATTCTTGCAACAGCTCTGAATTTTCTGCTCACACCGTTGTCTACATTGTTCCCTTATTTTGTGAGATTTGATCATCTCGGAGATGCTCCGCAGCTTGCATTTGTCGGTGCTTTCTTTCAGGGTGGGATTATTGCCGGGGGATTGCTGATGTCAGTGTTCGGTGGGTTCAAGAATCGAATGGTGGGCATTGCTTTTTCTCTGTATGCCATTTTTGCTGGGTACGCTCTTGTAGCGCTCACGCCGGTGGGAGTGTTTTGGTTCATGGCTCTAAGTTGTCTAGTCCTCTCGTTCTGCGTTCCTATTGCTAACGTATTGACTCAGACGATAGTGCAGACGATAGTTCCTATGAAGATGCAGGGTAGGGTAAGCTCAGTCATTACAGCGTTGGCTTCAGCGGCAACACCCATCAGCACGATAATCTCAGGTCCATTAGCAATATTGACTGGAACAGCGAATCTCTTCTTGGGCTGCGCCTTGTTAGGAATAATACTTCTAACAGTCACTTGGCTCTTCACAGATGTCAAGCAAGTGGAGAAAATCAAGACAAATGTGGATAGACCTCAGGCGACCCCGACTGGTGCTATTGGTGAAGCGAGGACTAAGTAGGCTAGGCGAAATAGTACAATGGGTTCTGAGTTGTAGTTCATAAAGCCTATAATCCCGTTGCCACGAATGACGAAGCCATGGATGCAGTGTGGATTGTTTTTGTTTCGCTGTTCTTCGTTATTGGTTTGCCTATGATCTTCATTATCATCTATTTCTTGAAGGTTCACAAGCCTCTTGAGCAGGCTAGGATTGAGACGCCTCGAGAAGTGATTGTTAAAGAAGTGGTTATGGTTCCGTGCCAATACTGTGGCGGCTTGATGCCCACGACAGCCACACAGTGTCCCAGCTGCAAGGCTCCAAGAAAGGTCTAGCGCATGATGCATGAAGTGTTGTGAAGCCTGTGTTTGATTTCGCAACTTTGTTCTGGCTGATGCTAGGCATAATGGCATTGATTGCTGCGTGTCTGCTTCTTGTGGCTTATGAGATGGCTAAGCGAGAAAGAGGAAGAACAAGAGAGCCTGCCAGAGCTGCAAAGGAATGTGCCTATTACTTTGGGTTCTTGTCCAAGTATCCGCTCGATAAACCCATTCCAGATGAGTGCTTTGGCTGTGTGCTTGCGTTGTCTTGTGTGAAAGCTGTTGAGTCTCCACGCAAGAAGGCTGAAGAACGTAAGATTGAGGTAGCGAAGCTTCAACATTAGTTCTAGTGTAGCTCATTGATTGTGAATACTGAGTTCTCGTTCATAACTTATTTGTTTCAAGAAGAATTGCCGTTGTCTCGTGGATGGGAATGAGCGAGGCTGTTGAGCAATTCAAGCGAAAAGTGGCTAGTCTTAAGAAAGAAGCTGAGGAGCTTCAGCGCTACAGAAGAGACATTGACTGGCTCAAAACGTTGCAGAAAAAGCTTGTAAGAGAAGGGTTTGACTAGCGTTCTAATGCAATCATCATGCTGCATTGTGACTTGGTTTGTGCGGAAAGGAAATTTTCGGAAGAAGAAGGCGTTATGCCCCTTGTACCTTCTTCCACCATTGTTGCGACTGTGTGCGTGGTGGTGTTGAC
>CAYLSJ010000013.1:0-14450 GCA_964386655.1 uncultured Candidatus Bathyarchaeia archaeon
CGTTCGTGATTGTGATGTCGCCTAGGCTGTCGATGAGCATTTTGTCCATGCCTCGTGGTCCTAGCGTAGTTCGTAGAACTTCGGAGATGATGCGCGCTGCCATTATGTTGTTTCGCTGCGCCTCTTTGCCTCTTCTTCGAGCTGTTCCCTCCTTCAAGATGAGCACTGGTTGCCCACCTTGTGTCGTCAAATAAGCCATTTTTCAATTTCCTCCGAAATCATATGTTTTTCCGAGTCTCTCTCTACTGCATTTTCCACAGAAATATAAACTTAACTCTATGAAGTCCTAGCACCATGGCGTAGGGCATTACTTAAGGAGACTTTGGATACATTTCGATACAGTTGTAGTAGGAAATTGCTTCGGGTGGCATAATCGCCCCAAAGGTCAACGGCTGCTGGTGTGGAAAACCACACCCCTATCCAGAATCCATACAGCAGGGGCATAAAGGGTGATTCGCAGAAACTAGGAAGCCCTGAGAAAAGCTCCTACTTGCTCATTACCTTTCTAGCCGCGATCTCCACGTCTTCAGACTTGATGGTTTTTCTTCCAGCGTGCATGGCGTAGTCCATGGCCTCCCTTGCTATCTTCACGCCTACTTCGTCAAGAACCTTAGCTAGGGTTTTCGCGGCGCTTTCGCTAACTCTGTCTGCGCCTGCTTTTTTGCATATTCTGTGCATAGGAGCCACAGCTAATTCTGGACCTGCCATTCTAACCATCCCGCAAGCGTCTTTTTCTCTTTCAGCCACTATTTAACACTTTTGAGTCAGTGGGACAAGCAGTTCCGCGGTACTCTATGCGTGGTCCAAGCTAAACCAATCCGACTGCAAACATCAAACCGACAAAGCTCATGCCAGTTGCAGTGTCTTTTCAAGCCTTGTCTAACTGCTTGTTGCCTAGGCTTTATTACCTCCGAGTTCAGTTTTCTTTGGAAGGCGCGATGTCACATTGAAGTTTGTCGACGCCCATGTCCACCTATCCGACCCTGAATACCGTGACAGAATCGGCGACATTGTCAGAATGGCTGAGCAGAGCGGCGTTGTCGCCGTTGTATCGAACAGCATGAATCTTGAGACAAGCAAGCTTAGCCTCAAGCTTGCTCAGGAGCACGCCAGTGTTGTATATGCAGCTTTGGGCATTCACCCTTGGAACGTTAATCGCCTCGCACCTGACGAACTCGAACAAACTATCGACTTTGTTCAAAAGAACTGCGCTCACGACGAAAGAATAGTCGCCATTGGTGAAGTGGGCCTAGATCCGCAATACGCCAAGCGGAAGAGGCAAAAGGAAGAGCAGGCAACGGTTTTTCGTGAGATGCTTCGACTCGCTGAAACGTTGGCGTTGCCCATTATTGTTCATTCAAGGTGGAGTGTTCAGAGAATTCTGGATATACTACCTTCTTACAAGCTGAAAGGTGTTTTGTGGCACTGGTTCAGCAGCCCTGTTGAGCTTTTGCCCAGAATTGTTGAACGTGGGGACTTTGTTTCCGAGGGCCCGCCGGTGGTTTTCTCGGAGAGAATCCAAGAGGTCGTCCGGTGTGTGCCCTTGGAGTACCTCCTGACCGAAACCGATGGGCCTATTCAGTATTATGGGCCCTTTAGGGATAGACCGACCGCGCCCGATTTCATTCCGGAAGTTGTCAGAGCATTGGCGCAAGTTAAGAAAGTTGATGCCGACCAAGTGGCAGATCAGATTCTGCACAACTTTGAGAGCTTCTTCAACGTGAAGCTTTGACAGGCAATTCCTACAAGTTCCCGGATCAGAAAGCATCAAAACCGGCATGTATCGTCTTGACGTGAGGTGACATCTATCAGAGAGACTTGTTGAAAGCCAAATGCTTATGATGTAGTAAGCCATAAATGGTGCACATTACACTACAAATCCGCCAATGCAATGAGGTTGACCGCACCGTTGGGCAAAGTTCGACCAGAAAAAGTCAAGAAAATCGCCAGAGAACTTGTCAAACGTTATCCAGATCAGTTTACCACGGACTTTGAGAGCAACAAGAAGACGCTTAAATCCATCGTGACGATATACTCGTCAAAGCTCAGAAACCTCATAGCAGGCTACATAACTAGGCTTGTAGTAATCTCAAAGGCTGCTGAAAGTGGAGAATCAACGGAAGCAACTGAAGAAGAAACAGAGGACACCGATTAGTTTTCGAATACTCCGATAAAATACCTTGAAGCTGAAGGCTTTTTTGTGTTGAAACCAAACCAGAGAAGACTATCGAAGACTCAGCACGCACTGGTAGGGTTATGCGTATTCATAATTGGGTTCCTGATCGTCTTTTGTGCTCGTCTTTTCGTCTCTGTGATTCAGTCGCAACAAGATGGCGTGCTTATAGTTTTGGGCGCGGCAGTTGAAGTTGTGCTCAAGCTCTCTTTGGTTTTGATGCCAATCCTATTCATCAGGTTCGTGCATCGTGAACCGCTGGGCAGTTTTGGGATTTCGTGGGGCGAGACGCCTTTTAGGCATTTGTTGATAGGAGCTTCAACGGCTGTACTGTGGCTCATACTGGATTTTCTAGCCCTCGTGTTGGTTTTTGGTTCAGGCGTTGTGGCTTTTGGCTGGCGTAGCGACATGGTCTGGGGTGTTTGGCTCTTCAACTTTGTTTACCTTCTTACGTTGAACAGTCTGGGAGAAGAAATCGAAAGCAGAGGTTACTTGCAGACCGTTTTTTCTAGGGCAACAGGCATGCGAAGAGGAATAATGATTTCAGCCGCTCTGTTTGGTGCAAGCCACATTCCAATTAACATCTACATTTATCGTTCAAGCTTGATGACCACATTGTACCATGTTGTCGGGGCGGCAATTTTCGGAGTTGTAGCAGGGTATCTCTTTGTAATCACAGGCAACATTCTGGCTTCGATCTCTCTTCACAGTGTATGGAATGTGACCCAGACATCTCTTCCTTTGCAGATAAACATCCCGACAGACGCTCCCTTCGTGATGTATGCTCAGGCAGCTTTGGCAAACGCTGTAATACTGTTTATAATACTCGCATTACTTACTCTGCTTCACAGACACAAGCCGAATTGGCTTGGGAAAAAGAGGGAAAATAGATGCCGTTGATCAACAATTATCAAAAGGGTTGGGCACTACGATACCTGCGCGAAGCCAAGGCTGAGCTATCTGCGGCGCAGAAAACATCGTACATGGCGCCTGGACTAGTCTTGGAAGCGCTGCGGAAGGCTCAAGCTGCCATCTACTACAGCTTGGGTGATCCCCCTTCAATCGAAGCAATTGTTAGAGAAGCTGTATTCAAGAAGCAGCAGGTAAAGGACCCTGCTCTTCACATATTAGTCGAGATCGAGAGAACAGTCCAGGAAGTAGCGCAAACACCCGAGTCAGAAATGGAAGCAGCGATGAAGCAGGCCGATGGTATTGTCAAGATCGCCTCAGAAATCGTGGAGCTTTTCACGGGTGAGAAACTAGACTAATCAGCTAAACAAGCTTTCGAGGAACAGTTTTTGAAACCAACGGTTAAAGTCAAACTGCTAGGCGTATTTCGAGGACTGGTCGGGAAGGACCAGTTATTACTCAGGCTCAAGCATCCCACGATAAGAGGCGTTGTTCTTGCCTTGGCTGAGTCTTCTCCAGCCGAGGCTAGGTCCACGTTAATTGACCCTGAGCTAGGCGACCCACGCCCGAACGCCCTCATTCTCGTAAATGGACGCGAAATCAGTGTTCTAAATGGCTTAGAAACCGTGATCAATAATGGGGACGAAGTTGTGCTTGTTCCTGTTGCGCATGGTGGCTAACGTTCGATTTGTGGTCCCCGTTCTATTGGGATGGCTTGTGATTCTGCTCTAGTGTCATTTTCTGTTGGTTCATGGCTAACAGCTCTTGCAGCCTTCAATTCTGGCAGAGTGTTGAGGTCGTAGGTTTTCTTGGCTCGACCACATATTTGGCATTCATAGACCAATGTCAAAGCTGACAGGGGATTGTTTGAAAAGTCGACAAGAAGATGAGGAGTCTGCTTCTGACAGCTGAGGCATAGCAACTGAACGGTTGGGTTGTAAGACGGGTGAACCATTATTCATCAACAAGTGTGTTAGCCTCTAAGTGCTCTCTAAAGAATTATGAATCTGACGTATTGATTTCGACTAATGACGCGATTGACCCGGTTCTCAACTGAGGCGAAAGCTCAAGAAAGCTTGAGAAAAAAAGGAGTGGGGTTTTTGGCTCATTTAGGCCTCGTTATCTGCACATCTTTCATCAGTATGTATGGTGAAAGCGAGGGTGGGTCAGCTTCAATCCACCAATGCACGTGTTGGCGTTCCTTAGATATGCCTACTATGCTGTTAAGCATTTTCAAAGCGTTGTCGCTAAGGCGTATGTCCTTCCACGACTGAGTGATTTTGCCATTCTCTATGAGGAAGATGCCGTCGCGCGGAATTGTCGAGAAGTCTCCTGTAGCAAAATTCTGGAATCTGGTATACCATGTGTTTGTCAAGTATAAGCCACGTTTCATGTCCCTGAACATCTCTTCCCTGCTCACGTCTCCTGCGTCAAGTTCAAGGTTCCAAGGTCCAGGAAACACGAGTCCAGCGTTGCTTGTGGTTTCGGTTTTGAATATTTTCGCAGTTGATGTATTATGCAGGTATGTTTTGAGCACGCCTTTGTCGATTAAAACGTTTTCTCTGACGGGCACTCCTTCGTCGTCGAACACTCGGCTAGACATAGAATAAGCCGCGGGCACGTCACGCATTGTGACACCTTCAGATGCGACTTTTTGACCGATTTTGTTAACGAAAATCGACTGTTGGATCATCACTGAAAAAGCGGAAGTCATGCCGCCCCACATACCTAAAAGCGATCCAGAGAGCACTGGGTCAAAAATCACATCATAGCGCCCTTCCACTCCTGCCTTGGGATTCCTAGCCATCTTTGCTATTTGTCCAGCTTTTTGCCCGGCTCTAGTAGGCTCGAAGCCTTTGACCGTGGAGCTACATTCAACTCCTTGTCCAGATGCCTCTTGCTGGGAAAAAGCTCTAATGGACAGCTCGATGGCTGATCTGCTGTCTTCACCCGTTGGTCCTTCCGAAGACGCCAGGTAGACATCCTCGAACTTGGTGAACAGTATTCCTCCTGCGTTGAGGTCTTTTCCGACTTCTTTGCGGGCTGCGTCTATTGCCTGGTAGACATATTCTGCTTGGTTTTCCAGGTTTTCCACTGATTTGTCAGCCTTGCTCTTGTTGTAGTGGAACTTGCCTTTGGCGACACCGCCGTACATAGGATTCTGCTTCGAAGCCTTGGCGAGCTGGTATAAGCGTTTCATAGTGTCATCAACGTTTTGGAAGTTGTGTATCTGAGTGGCGACTAGCCGTTTTTGCCAAGACAGTGCAACATCTGTTACATAATCGTTCCAAGCCACAGTGATGTCTACCTGATTGTTGCTGAATCTTGTCTGGCGATAGCGACCGAATGTAGTTCTAGCAATGACTTCGTCCGCACCAAGTGCCTTGCCCTGTTTTACTATGGCTTCAGTTTTCGCTAGTGTTTCGCTCATTTTACATACACTCCTCTCAGTCTGATGGTTGGTCCACCCATGTGGGCGGGAACTGCCTGCATAGGATCGCTCTTGCCGCACGAGCCAGCATGGTGCTCAACGTTCTTCGATACTGCGTCGGTTGCGCTCCAGAAGATCTCTGTTGTTGTTTCAATAACTGGCTTTGCGATTGGGTGCTTTAGTTCGCCGTTTTCTATCCAATATGCCTCTCGTCCCACGTAGCGCTGGTTGAATCTTTTGTCGTCGATGTTCCATTCCGTGAAGGATTTCATGTACACGCCATGCTTCACGTCCTCAAATATCTCCTCTTCTGTGAAGTCGCCTGGTTCGACAAACGTGTTTGCCATTCTTACAATGGCCTCACGGTCGTAGTTGATGGCTCGCGAAGAACCGTTGCTTTTCGTGTTCAGCCTTGCCGCTGTTTCTCGGTTGTGCAGAAATTCGTTGATCACGCCTTTCTTGTAGAGGTATCTGCGCCTTGCCTTGATGCCTTCGTCATCGTACTCATAGTAGCCATAGCTGTTCTTAACCGTAGGATCATCCACGATTGTGACCACTTCACTGCCAATTCGCGTTCCGAGCCAGTACTGTCCGCCAGGATAGATGAATGATCGACCTGCCTGACTCATCTCTCTTCCCAGAATCCGGTCTGCTTCTGTAGGGTGTCCACATGACTCATGAGCTGCGATCCCCGTGACCTCGCTTCCGCAGACTAGATCCATTTTACCAGGCGTAATAGCTTTAGCCTCTTTGATAACGCGCTGCAGCACTTTGGCTTCGCTAATTATTCGTTCTTGCATATTCCATTGGTCAAGTGCTTCCCAGCCACCTGCGTAGCCGAATTGCTTGCCCGCTTGTTCAGGTTTGCCGTTCTCAACTACGGTTATGAAGGCAAACGCGGCGATTCGTGGCACATAAGACGAGATCACTGAGCCCTCCGTGTTGACGAAATACTTCTCTGTTATGTTTGAGCCAAGATTGAGCACTCTCGATGGAACGTTTACTTTTTGGGAAGTCAGGTCTTTGTCCAGCTCTGCCATTGTTTCGATTCGTGTTTCAGAGGGCGTGTCTGCTATCTTCTTCTTCTCCTCAGCTCTCCAGTTGGCTTTAACGCTTTTTTCCTCTGTAAACGTGATTTTGTCCTTGCGTTTTGCCATCTTGGCAAACTTGTATGCCAAGTCAACGACTGCCCTAGCCTCTTCCTTTGTCCACTTGTTTGTCGAAGCAAACCCTATTCCGCCATCTGCAAGAATCCGCACGCCGAAACCATCGTCGACCGCTGCTACATAAGCGTCCAAAAGACCGTTTTTCATGACGAGTCCTTCTTGTCTTTCGATGTGGGCTCTGACCTCTGCGTAATCAACTTTCTTGCTTTGCGCATAGTTCAATGCAAAATCAACTGTGTCTTTGTCCATTTTCCTTTTCTCCTTTTGAATCATTGCATACGACTTTGTAGAGGTAGAAAAAGCTTTTCCAATTAACCTTTTAAGAAATGTCACAGAGCGCCAGCGGGAGCTTCATGCTTGTTACGACAGCAAGTTGACATTACCTATCCTAACGTTCTGAAGGTGTTTCTTCGCTGCTTCGCGGCATTGAGTTGCTTGCTCACGACTTGTAGTGGGCAGATCATTCATGACAAATTGGGGGCAAAACGCTAACAAAGTGTACGGGATTCCAGAATTCACATCTGCGATGAAAGTTGCTATCTGGCTTACTTCTTCAGCGTCGACGTATCCGGGCACTAATAATGTGCTGGCGGTTAGCATGGGCAAATCAGGTCGTTTGTTGAAGAAGTGTTCTCCGATGAGTCTGAATGTTCCAAGCGTCGGTTTGTTTGATACTCCGCATAAGGCCAGATTCAAGTTCTCGTTCCAAGTCTTAAGGTCGAATTTCATGTTTCCACCGCTCTCGAGGGAGAGTCCCGCAGCCTGGATGGCGAATTCCTCTTTCTCATAGCCGTTTGTCTCCCAACAGATACGCAGAATCCTTCTTTCCTGTTTAGCTTTCAGCACTGCTAGGTGGCTTGTTTTCAACGCGTGTGGCATTTGAGATGATGGGTCTCCCCCAAAGTAGCAGATACACGAAACGTGGCTGTTTACCTTATCAGCCAGACTCTCAGCACTGACGAGGGGCTGAGCTTTGCTTGCCAAGCCGCGGTAGTGCCAATTCTGACAGAACAAGCAGTCGAAGCTGCATGCTCCATAGAAAACTGCTAGGTTCGAGTAGCCTACTTCAGGCCTTTGCTGATAAGCGTACTTTGGATACCCTGCGCCTGTGCAGCCAGGACAGAACCACCATGCAACACAGTTGGTTGGCAGAGGATCGTAATACCATTGCAGAACCCCCTTCTCTGGTGTGCCGCCCATACGAACAAGCCTACCTTCAATGTTGAAGACAAGTCCACAGAAACCTCTGCTGCCAACGCCTATTCGGCAGTCGTTAGCGCACATGCCACAAGCCAAGCCGCCTACATTCTGCGGTGGTTTGGGTGGAAGTCCGAAGGTCTTGCGGCTTTTCTCATGGACTCGATTAGTTGCTGCCAACGACTCTCGCGGCTTGTTACGAATACAGCTTAGGCAGACACCTAAGCCATCTGAGATGAGAGGATGGCGTTCGCCGCAGACTTGGCAACGACCCAATCCCAGCACCGAAAAGAGAGATGTCTTCTGCTAGGTTTTAACTTGTTGTTTACGGTAGCTTTCTGAAAGGGCTACCACTGTTAATTCTTTTTCCGACTACATATGTAAATGGAATCATGATCAAACTGATTGATAGAATAAGAGTTGCGGCTGTGCCGCTGACGAATGGATTTTGAATGTCAATGAACGGGAATCCTAGGTTGACATCCCAGTGCATTGTGAGGTCCCAGCTCAAATGCAGAAATCCGCCCAGCAAGGCGGACAGGTAGGTCTGAGGCAATGAGTAGTGTATCCACTCAGCCTTAGGCAAAAGCTGGTTCAGCACACCACGTCCAGTTGCCTCAATCAATTTGGCCAACACCACCATCAAGGGCCCAACCAAGACGATTATGCTGAACGGATTGTGCGTGATCATGTGGTAGCCCTGTCGAGCAAAGCCGCCAAGCAACAAGGGAACTCGTGGAAAGTCAACATTCATGAATATGTAAACAAATGGCTCCGCATCAATAAGCAAAGTTCCAAGGAAAAATGCCAAACCGTTGAGGCGGCGATAAAGCAAGAAATAAACATTGATTGCTGGAAACACGTGAAAAGGTGTCAGGGGCAAGAGTGCTTGTTCACCGCGTTATAGGGGGCAATTTGCGGGTCATAATGGCTGCGTCTTCGCCGTCTGCATAATAGCTATGAACGGTTCTTGAGGTCTCAAAGCCTAGTTTCTGATACAGTTTAATGGCTGCATCATTGCTCCGGCGGACCTCCAGATAGCATTCCTTAGCCTTGTACTGACGCATACCTAACATGGCTTCCTGCATCAACGCTTCTCCTATGCCTTTCCGCTGATAAGCTGGCAGAACAGCAACTGAAATGACATGCCCACGTTTTGTGAGGCTGAAAAGACCGAGGCTTGGCAGCCCGGCTTCGATTCGACACATGATGTAGCCTACGATTTCCCCGGCAACATTGGCTACGATGAAGGTTGCCGGATACTTTTCATAGAGATCCATGAAGAAGTAGGTTGAGTAGTTTTCGGGCAGGCACACTTGGTTGATGTGCGAGACCTTTTCCAAATCGTCGGGTACGAAGGGTCGCAGGGTGAAAATCGTTTGAACCATCTGTGCGCCAACTTGTCCCATTGAGTAGTCATGTCATTGAATTAAGTATTTTGCATCGCTACTCAGACGAGTGTACAACTGGCAGCGTGATGTTCCCATGAGGCATGACCCAGACCCGAGCGTCTTTTCCTGCAATGTCAAAAGCGTCTCTCAAAGCGTCATTCAAAGCCCGTGCGCTGCGGAGCCGGAAAGTTCCGACAGCATAATAATCGGGCAAAGTTGACACGAGAATAATCTGTATGCGCTGCAGAGCTCTAACCAAGTAATATGCCTTGTGTCCACCAAGGCGAAAGCGATGTTTTATTTCTGTCTCCATTTCCTTGAGGTCTTTGAACTTTGTCATCCATTCATAGAAGAGGTCGCTACCATGACCGTCTGGGCATTCAGCGACCAGAATGGCGACGCCACCTCGCTTCACGGCGTCCAATGCATTGTCCAATCCCTTGTAGGCCTGGTAAAGGTCTATGTCGTGAGGATGCCCACCTGAGCTCACGATGACGATGTCTCCTCTACGTTCGATAGGTACCTTGTACATTTCATCGACAAGCTTAACGCCTTCGAGGAAAGCCTGCTCCAAGTCGCCAGCAAAAGCCTTTACAACTTCATTTCTGCTGTTAGTGACAACGTTAACGACATAGTCGACTTTCGCTAGTTTGGCTGCTTCAACCATATCTTGATGCACTGGGTTGCCTTCTAAGATGCCTGTTTTTGCTTTAGGCTGTAAAAGCAAGGCATGATTGTGTTGAATAGTGTCTTCTCCTGTAACTGCAGGCAGTACACTTTTTCTTCCACCGCCGTAACCAGCAAAATAATGCAGTTCGATGCTGTTTGTCAAGATGCGAAAATCGGCTTCAGCAAAGACCTTGTTTACGTAAACCTTGTTCAAATGTGTGTGCGTTCTGCCCAGGTAAACCAAATCCTTGTCTCTGCAATTATGACTTATAGTTTTGATTCTTTGAACAACATCCTCGCCCAAGAGGGCTTTCTGTTCTTCAGGTTTTGTTGCACGGTGTGTTCCGCATCCAAAAATGATTGTAATGGCATCATCAGGAATGCCAACTTTATTCAATTCATCCAGAATTGGCGGTACAATTACGTGGCTTGGTGTGGACCGAGTATGATCGTTAACCACTATTGCGACCTTGTTCCCTGGTTTAGCCAACTCATCTAACCGTCTGGTTCCTGTAGGTTCATGCAGGGCTCGGGCAACTTCAGCCCTAGCGTCTTTGACACCTTGTTTTTCCTTAGGTTCAATGTTGCCTAAATAATTCCGAGTTGGAATGCGAGCGCATATCTGGGTCTTGCCGTATGGCAGCCAAACGTCGACCAAAGCTGTTTCCCTCTGCATATGAGGTGAGTTCATTATGAACTGATGAAATTCATTTAAGCATAGCGGAATGATGCCGCCTTGTCAGTATGCCTCAAAGAACAAGTCGTCAGAAGCTAACAAAAAAGAAAGTGGGGTGGGTTCTACTTGCCCACAGCTTCGGCGTCTACTAATCCATGACCGAACAGGTTGTCGAATCCCGGATCGCCTAGGTCTTCAGCTCTGTCAAAGAGCAGCTGCACTATTTGCACATTAGTCATCTTGGGATGTGCGGCTATGGCTAGTGCCGCTGATGCGCTAACGTGGGGCGTTGCCATGCTTGTGCCACCCCATGTGGCATATTGTGCCCTGAGATATGTCGAGGTCACTTGTGAGCCTGGTGCCGCCAAATCGATTTCTGGTCCGCGGTTGCTCCAGCTTGTTATTTGGTCGTATTTGTTCATGGCTGAAACTGCAATCACGAAAGGTAGCGCGGCGGGATAGATAACATGACCTCCTTCGTTGCCCGCGGCTGCAACTAGGATTATGCCCATGTTCCAAGCTTTCTCGAGCATTTCAGCTTCCGCTGCGGAGTATCCGCCTCCATAGCTCATAGACACGACTTGAATGTTGTTGGTTGGATCAGGATCAAACCATGAGCTGATGACAAATTCATATGATTCAAGCAAATCCTTCAATAGTAGAATGCCACCAGCTGAAGCCTTGACTATCCACAGGTCGATTTTCGGACTAACGCCGACGACTCCGATGTCATTCCTTATTGCTGCGACAGTGCCAGCTACATGTGTGCCATGCCCATAATGGTCGTCAACGGTGTAGATGTCTGGGGGCACAGCTGAATATACGCCTTCTATGTTAGCCATCAAGTCTGGATGATCTGGGTCAACGCCTGTGTCAATTATCGCGACGTTCACGCCTTCGCCTTCGTTTCTTCGCCACACTTCTTCAGCGTCTATTCGATCAACACCCCAAGGCAATATTTGAGGCGGCTGAACGGTACCAGGCGGAGCAAGAACTTCATCCAATTGTCCCTGAATACGCCTTTCCTTGTCAGCTTCAACGTAGGCTACGCACGGATCAGCTCTAAGAGCCTCCACAGCTAAGGTGTCGACATGCGCTGCAACAGCGGGTATTGACTTGTAGGTTTTCAGGATTTGTCCATTAACTTGGGCAATGACTTTGGGGTCGATTTTCTCCTTGAATCTGACGATGACTGTAACCTTGCTTGGAGCTGCAATCACCGATGTTGATGACAGTATAAAGATGCTCAAGAGAATCAATACTAGTGCAAGAGCCTTTGATTTCATTTCCTTTCTCTCCGAAATAATGTTTGGCGTGGTCGTTGAATAATTTTTCGGCTACAATACTCCCTATTGTTAGTCTGTATTATGTCTGAAAGCAAGAAAAAAGTTGAAAACATTGGATGTTAGGCGACTTTGTAAACGGTGTCCCCTTCTCGCACATGGTCTTTGACTTTCAACCCTATGCTCTGACCAGCCTTGGCTGTTTTGACGTTTTCGTGCTCGATTTGCATGGATTCGACGGTTTGCTCAAAATCTGTGGTTGGACCCATGATGCGTATTTTATCTCCTACTGACAAGGGAGCTTTTAATTCGACCACGGCTACGCTGATCTTGGTGAAGAAATGTGTAGCTTTGCCAACTTCTTCTGGCTTCTCTTCCATGTTCAAACTTCACCCTCTGAGATAATAAGAATCAAAGGTAACACATATAACGCTTGTCAGAAAACCATGCATTCACAGATGATCAACTATGACTCTAACTCTACAGGATGCGCAGCATGCTTCGTACAAGATCTTCAGGAAAATAAACGATAGACTTCTAGCCAATGGAAACAAGGTTCACAGTCCTTTCACCATTGTTGCAGGTCTGCTAGAGGATACAGAAGAAGTCGCAACTGCTGTCAAGAGCTTGGAAGGACTCAAACCGTCTGAGGAAAACATAACGTATCAAATGCTGGCTAAAAAGCTGAATGATCTGCTCTATAGCGCTTTCGTTTTGGCTGAGCATTACGGCGTCAACTTAGAGGAGACTTTTCTTGAACACGTCAACGACTCTTTACTCCGTTTTCTGACCTAAGACTGCTCGTTTTGACTCTGTGCCTTCCGAATCTGTATTCTCGCTTCATAAAGCAGAAAATTACTACAGCGCCTAGAAAAGTGCAAATTGTGAAAACAGAAGCAGGAGGAAAGGACAGGTATGAAGATTGATTTGAATCGACGTGAGCTTCACTTGCTCAAGCTGTGGTGGCTGAGCTGTGAAGACATGATGATTCCCGAGGGCTCTTGCGACATATGCGAATTCAAGGACGAATGCCTCGTTATAAGAACGAAGCTCTATGGCATGAACGGAGGCATCAGGAGCAGAGGCCGCGGTTTAGATAAGTACACTTCAGAGGCTGAAGAGCAAGCTGTCCCTCAGCCAGCCTGACCGTTTCTTTAGGCTATTTTCCACCCAATTTCGTTAATGTCTTCTTGTGGCGAGAAGGACTGAAGTCAGCCGCTAAAGTTGGCTGTCACTCTTTTCTAGGCATTCTTGAAACTCTAGACAACATTGAAGCGATCTCACGGGCTTCTTCGACGACTGGTAGAGATTCCCTTAACTTCTCAAAGTACTTGAATGCTCGCAGTGTTTTGAAAACTGCGAAGCCTCTGTCATTGAGAGCGTAGACGATTTGGTTTCCAGTCGCCTTTCGGCATTCGACCACACCGTTCAGAACTAAGAAATGCAGGCGGCGTTTAAGTTCAGGTTTTTCCATGCGGACTCTGGATGCTATTTTACCGAGTTCTTGAGGTCGTGCGACTAGGGTTTCAAGAATGTTTAGGTATTTGTCGAGCTTTGATGCTGGCATGTCATGTTCACTGTTTTCATGTTCAACGTTGGTCTGGATAAATCATTTAGGAATTCAGAATACGAATCCTAAACACGTATTCGCTTAGCACTCGAGAGGCTAGGTAACTGAATTTGTGAGAGCCATCTCTATAACATAGGCTTTGTGAAGGTGTGATGTCAGATCGGTTCTATTCTAATTCATGACACGGGAGGGATGTCTAAAGTATTTACTATAGCTGCAAGCATCTGAATTGTAGCTCTGTTGAACACTCGCACAGTGCTCTTTATTATGTATCGCTACTCAATATATCATTGGTGGCCTGCTAATGCGTATCGAAAACGCGGTTGTGGAAACGGCAGAGGCTCAGCAAAAACAGAATCAGGACTCAGGAAGCAATTCTAAGCGATCAGCCATGAAGGCGGTTCTGATCAAGAAGGGCGAGTATGTTCTTTCCAACAGCTTCGTTCTGCCATCGCCGGACTTGTGCCTAGTTGGTGAACCGGGCACAGTTCTTGTTCCAGCGCCCAATGTACTTGCTGTAATGGGAGTTGGAAAGGACGACGTGAAATGCTCCAAGTGCGGTAGCATCTTAGTCATGAAGATTAAGAGACCTCAAGTGCAGAACCTTGCGATAAAGTGTCCTTCCTGCGGCAGTTATAATGAGCTTTAACATAGGCTTACCGACCGTTGGCTCGAAGCTGTACGCGAAGGAATCTAGTTGAGGAATTGAGTTGTCCCGCTCAGCTGTAGAAGACAAGGATGATGTATTCATAGAGAACCTCAACACTGCAATGCTCTTAATACTTGGCATACTAGCTCTATTTGCCTCGGTAGCAATACTCGGATATTCAGCAATTGCGGTTGTCTACAGTCAGCAGTTAACAGCAAGTCTCTTGACTACTCTGGCTCTTTCAGCGTTCCTTTTTTCGTTGGGCTTAGGTTCACTACATCTTTTCCGAAGAAGGAGAGAATCAAGAAGGGAGAAAACTAGGTCTCTTTTCTACCG
>CAYLSJ010000014.1:0-14062 GCA_964386655.1 uncultured Candidatus Bathyarchaeia archaeon
CCCGTGAACAACTCGTCGACATAGCCATACTGATCGGCACAGACTTCAACGAAGGGATAAGAGGCATAGGACCAAAAACAGCACTCAGCTTGATGCAGAAACATGGACACATTGAAAACCTGCCACAAGACATCAAACTGCAACTGGAAACACAAAACCACGAGACAGTACGCAACTTCTTTCTGCATCCGAACATCACTTCAAACTATACAATCAGGTATGGTCAAATCGACGAAGACGGATTACAAGAGTTCCTTTGCAACCAAAGAGACTTCTCCAGAACCCGAGTCGAAACAGCCATTCAAAGAATGAAAGCCTTCTACAAGCGGAAAAGACAAACTGAACTCAAAGAATGGTTCAAAACAAGCCACAACTAGAACAACCAGCAAACCCCAGCTCTTCATATTCTAGAACCCAGCACGACAACAATCCAGATGTAGGCTCGATTCCGTGGCGGGTCCGCCGGGAATTGGACCCGGGACCCCCGGGTTTCTCTGCAGATTCAATAGTTCATAAAAGCCCGGTGCTCTGTCCTTGCTGAGCTACGGACCCATCGCCTACTGTGGTTAGAGAAGCACGATTTAAAATTATTTGTTACGCTCAACCCAGTTGTGTTCGAGGGGTCTAGTTGTCAAAGATAATCTAGGCAGAAGGAGGAAACCAAACTGTCGCACATAACGTTTGAGAGAACATTGTGTTCGGAAAAGGCGAGGAGTTGAATGCCTAGGCATAGCCCTTTTCAAGTGTGTAAGGTTTTATAAAATAAGTTCTGCAATTACTGATTAAGATGGTTGGAAGACAGTTTGGCGAGTGCTGAAGAATTCATAAAAGATTGGTTAACCTCCCTCGTGGAAACTGACGGAATCCTGATAACCATAAGCCTGATGATCCTGACGATCCTTTACACAAGTGCGACAGTCACACGTTGGCATACTATCTTAGTAGGCGCCGTAGTTCTCACCGCTGCTATTCTGTTGATGCTGTCGGCTTTTTATGCCTTGGACGCGCATGGAACACTCATCCTTGAAGTCAAAGCAACAGAGGCTGAGAAGAAACGTGAGCTTTCGGAGAAGACCAGAGTTCGTGCTAAGAAGGCACGGCAGTTCTTCAAGGCAAGTCTTATATTGTTACTCATTGCCATAATTTTGGTCATAGTTCTTCCGAACCTGCCGATCACACAATTTGGGGGGTGATGTGAGTATGGAGAAAATCTTAAATTCTGCAATAAAATCGCTGACTCTAGGAAGAATCCAACGCGACGCATATGACGAGCTTGTCAAATCCTTTGACGAATGCTTTAAATATATGAGAAAGAATGGCTGGAAGTCTGATCCCTACTTTAAGAAGAATTTTGCTAAACTCTCAAGAAGACAGGGGTTGCTAGACGCTTGGATGCTCCTTACGCAACTTGCGACATTTGCAGCTGGATTTGCCGCAGGAAAAAGTAGAAAGAAAATAAGACGCGAAGATGTCATCTCGACTCAACAATGGGGCTGCGATTCGTGGCCTGGATGTCCTGAAATGAGAATTGACGGATCCTTGAGATCTCTTTCGACGCTTATTGAATGGTACGACGCCTATATGAAAAAGAGAAACAAGTAAGACCAGAATTCCGGTCTATGCGTTCTTAACGTGAAATCAGCACGAATAAGAGGCTTAGATGTCAGTATGATCATAGAAAACGTTTTCTGCCACGCCTCACGACAAAACACCTTTTTACTGCGGCACAGCATTAGGAAGAAAGAGGAAACTCAAACTCGATGCTCCGGTAGTATAGCCCGGTCAAGTATTCCGGCCTTTCGAGCCGGAGACCCGGGTTCAAATCCCGGCCGGAGCACCTATGAAATCTCCCGCTGGAGAGACCTTGCGAAATTCCTATATGCCTGTGGCATGTTAGTTTAGCGCTCTAAGGTGGTCAGGTATGGCTGCAGCATTAAGTTCTCTAAGTGCAAGTTATGATAGGCTTCTTGCAAAGACCAAAGAGTTTTTGATTCTGACTTCGACTGAGTCGATAGTTTCTTGGGATATGGAGACAAAGATGCCTCCTAGAGGGATAGCTTTACGTAGCGAGCAGCTTGCGCAGCTGAGCCAGATTGAACACAGAATGAGCACTGATCCAGAGGTTGGGGCGCTGCTAGAGAAAATCGAAAGGCATCCAGACTATCAGACCCTCAGCGAGCTTCAGAAAAGGAATGTCTACCTCATCAGAAAAAACTACGATGAACAGACAAAGCTGCCAGAGAAACTCGTAGTAGACACAGCTAAACAACAAGCGATCACCATTGATATCTGGAAGAAAGCCAAAGCTGCCAAAGACTATGCCATGTTTAAACCCGAATTAGAGAAGCTCTTTGACTTGAAAAGGCAAGCTGCCGAAATCCTAATGACTGTTAAGAAGACCACGACTCCATATGATGCGCTGATCGATGTTTATGAACCAAAAATGACAGCTAAAGCAATCGCTGCTATTTTTGGTCAGTTGAAGACCGGCTTGGTTTCAATAATAGAGAAGTGCATGGCTTCTCCGAAGCAGCCGGATGTGTCCGTTCTCCGTCGGAAAGTGCCCATAAGCGTGCAGGAAGAGATTTCAAAGTCGCTTGCCCGGTTCTTAGGGTATGATGTTGAATCCAAGAGCGCCGGAGGTCGAATTGACACTACCGAGCATCCGTTTACCACAGGTTATTTCGACGATGTGCGAATAACCACGCATTACTATGAGGATGAGGTTGCATCGTCGCTTTTTTCAGTTTTGCATGAAGCAGGTCATGCCACGTATGACCAGAACCTGAATCATGAATGGATGTACCAGCCTATCGGCTCTGGATGCTCCTACGGTTTCCACGAGTCCCAGTCACGGTTCATTGAAAACATGGTAGGTCGATCTGACGAATTTTGGACGTATTATTACCCAAAGTTCAGGGAACTTACAGGTAGCGCCTTTTCCAATGTTGATCAGAGCTCGTTTGTCCCCGCCATCAACCGAGTTAAGCCTTCAAAAATACGTATCGAAGCCGACGAAGTGACCTACGGCTTACACATAATCATTCGCTTCGAAATCGAGAGCGCCATGTTTGCAGGCAAGGTCACTGTGGCTGAGTTGCCTGAGATTTGGAATCAGAAATACATGGACTACTTAGGTGTGAAGATCGAGCACGATTCAGAAGGCGTTATGCAAGACACTCATTGGGCAAGCGGGTCGTATGGATACTTTCCCTCCTACGCTTTGGGCAACATTTACGGCGGACAGATTCTGTCTGCAATGGAGAAGGACATGCCAGACTGGCGAAGGCTGCTCTCAAGAGGTAACTTCACTGATATTCGGGAATGGTTGATCAAGAACGTTTACAGTTACGGAGCCTTGTATGACCCAACTGATCTTCTCAGAAAAATAACCAATGGCGAAGAAATCAATGTCAAGCATTTCATCAGTTATCTAAACAACAAGTATTCGAAACTCTATGGATTCTAGATGTAGCAAGCGTGAAACAACAGACGAGTCAAGGCTTTCGCACACACGGAAAACTCACAACAAACCCGCTATGTTTTCCTATGTTTCAATCTAGATCTAGATTTCGTCAGTTTGAGCTTCTGAAAATGAGTAAGCAACTTGACCTTGCGCTCTCTGCGCATGGCTTCAGCTCTTGATTTGAATTCTTCGACGTAAACGAGTTTTTCAGGCTTGTGAATCTTAAGGTATCGGGCACCCTTTCCCTTCTTGTGTAGCGTGATGCGTTTGCCGACATTTTTGGAGTAGCCTGTGTAAAAGCTACCGTCCGAGCATTGTATCATATAAACGTAGTAGGGCATCCAGAGAGTTAGAGAAACATGGCTTTATAGGGTTTTCACGTGTAGCCTTTAGTTTGTATTTGTGTAGGACAATGCTACGAAAAACTTTATTAAATATTAATATTCCATATAACGTTGATGATCAGAAGCTGGGTCGCATTTGAGTGACAGTCTACACGTATGCGGTTATGAGAGGTGTGGCAGATCGTTCGCTGCGCCTGTGCGCTTAACCGACTTGTCCCATAAGCCTCGCTCAGAAACCTATTACGCCTGTCCCTATTGCTTCTCCAAAATGAATGAGACAGACCACGATATTACTGGAGAATTAAAGCTCATGAGAGGCGGAGGATACGAGATAGCAGCCGACACGTCCAAGAAAGGCGCGAAAAGTGGAGCTCATAAAGACTCTGGAAAAGAAGTTGCTGACGCAGGCTGTCCTCACCACATGGGCTATTTGAAGACTCGTTCGAAAGATGAAGCTGTCCCAGACACCTGCTTGACCTGCTCAAAAATATTGCAGTGTATGGTTTGATTCGTGCAACGTTAAGGATCAATCATAGGAGGAATGTGGATGCGAGGAGGCGCGGTATTCCTGGCGTTTTTCCTATTGTTCACACTTGCCTCTATAGCTGTGCCAGTTCCTCTGTTTCCAGGCAGCGTAGTCCACGCCTTGTTTGGACTGCCTGTGGACAGCTATGCCCCTGTGGTCAGCGCGGTGACCAACGGCATCACATATGGTTTAGTTGTGTGGCTGGTCTTTGCTCTAGCTACTAGAAAACTAGATGAATCCGCTGTCTCAGATGACAAAAGCAGAAGAGGACAGAATCAGCGCAGCGGCAAGAAACGAGCCATCAAGCATTAACCTATTCCTCTTTTTCACAGTCTTTTTCACGCACTGCTGGTCTTTTGGATAGCATAGTTGACCGAAAAATTCTACTAAGATAATATATTCTAGCACAAGCAACAATAACCAGCGGAATGGAGCGCGAGATGTGAAATGGTGAAGCCACGTGAACCTACAGTCAAGGACAAGATTCAGAAACTACATGAACTGCGTGAACAAGCTAAGTTAGGCGGTGGAAAAGAGCGAATTGAGGAGCAACATAAAAGAGGTAAGATGACAGCCCGAGAACGAATCGACTTGCTGCTTGATCCAAACTCATTCGTCGAACTCGACCCTTACGTTGTGCATATTTGCACTGACTTTGGTATGGCTGAAAAGAAGGTTCTAGGAGACGGTGTGGTCACGGGATACGGAACCATCGACGGCAGACTGGTCTACGTTTTCAGTCAAGACTTCACAGTGTTCGGAGGCTCTTTAGGTGAAATGTTTGCGAAGAAAGTGTGCAAGATAATGGACTTAGCAATGAAGGCTGGAGCACCAGTGATAGGAATTAATGATTCTGGAGGCGCACGTATTCAAGAGGGCGCTCCTAGTCTCGCTGGCTACGGCGACATTTTTTTCCGCAATGTCTTGTCTTCTGGTGTGATTCCGCAGATTTCAGCTATTATGGGTCCTTGTGCTGGAGGAGCTGTTTATTCACCTGCGCTTACTGACTTCATTATTATGGTTGACAAGACGAGTCACATGTTCATAACTGGTCCAGAAGTCATCAAGACAGTTTTGGCTCAAGAGGTTTCGTTTGAGGAGCTGGGTGGAGCTAGAATACACAATCAAACCAGCGGCGTTGCGCATTTCATGGCTGGTAACGAGGAAGAAGGCATAAACATAATCAAGAAACTAATGAGCTACCTACCCAGCAACAACATGGAAGACCCGCCAATTGCAGAAACCGGGGACGACCCGAACCGCACAGATGACCATTTACCAGAGATCATACCAGACGATCCAGACAAGCCCTACGACATGAAAGAAATCATCATTAGCATAGTTGACAACGGAGACTTTCTTGAAGTTCAGCCTCTGTGGGCGCCCAATATCGTAATAGGTTTCGCCCGACTTAACGGACGCGCAATCGGAGTGGTTGGCAACCAGCCAAAGTATTTCGCTGGAGCCTTGGACATTAAATCATCAACCAAAGCCGGACGCTTCGTCCGCTTCTGCGACTGCTTCAATATCCCTGTCATCACTTTTGTGGATGTGCCAGGATTTCTCCCAGGCATTGACCAAGAACACGGAGGCATCATTCGTCATGGCTCCAAACTACTCTACGCTTACATTGAGGCTACTGTGCCGAAAATCACGTTGATAACTCGCAAAGCGTATGGTGGAGCCTACGTGGTCATGGGCAGTAAGCATTCAGGCGGGGACATCAACTATGCTTGGCCTACAGCTGAAATCGCAGTTATGGGTCCAGAAGGCGCTATCAACATAATATTCAGGAAGGAACTTGCAGCTGCTAAAGATTCAGCGGCGAAGCGCGGGGAGCTAGTTCGAGAGTATAGAGAGAAATTCGCCAACCCCTACATCGCGCAGCAGAAAGCCTACATAGACGACGTGATTGAGCCAGCTCACACAAGACCAAAGCTAGTATCCGCACTGGAAATGCTCATAACTAAACGCGAGCCGCGTCCAAGCAAGAAACACGCCAACATACCGCTTTAACCGTCTTGAAGGGCTCTGGAAAACTCTTCGAAGTCTATTGCTTCTTCCCACTCGCTTATGCAGCCTCCAGAGGGTATAAGAACAACAGTGACATTGACAGGAAGCGTCTGTTTTGGATCAACTCTCAGGTTTATCATGTCTCCGCCTTCTTTGTATGCTGCTAGAGCCACTTGGTTGTAGAATCGGTTTTCAACAGGATTGTAAATCATATGTAGCAGACTTCGATATTCTGCTAGTGGAAAGCCTCCTTTCTCATTCAGCCTCTCATCAACTTGCTTGATTGCGTCTACCAAGTTGGCTTTGTCATCCAGTTGAAGGTGCAGCTCGCTGCCTATGATTTTATTTGTGGAAGGCTCATGGATAACTAGTCTTACTGTCTTCATCTTCTGCACGTTCCTGAAACGCCTTACAAAGAAATATTGGGAGAAGGCGTAAGAATGCTTCCTGCAGGTTGTCAGCTTTTCAGCTCTTTTATGCGTTCTTGAACAGCGGCAAGCTCTTTCTTCAGTTCTTCCGCATAGTTCTGCAAGCGCTCGATTTTTTCTGCCTTGGTTAGGAAGCGTCTTCGACGCATGTGTCCGTGTCCTTCGCCATGGTGACGAGAGCCACAGCCACAGTCACATTCGCA
The DNA here is from genome assembly GCA_964386655.1 of uncultured Candidatus Bathyarchaeia archaeon. Taxonomy (GTDB): domain Archaea; phylum Thermoproteota; class Bathyarchaeia; order Bathyarchaeales; family Bathyarchaeaceae; genus DATETJ01. The sequence continues at coordinate 6,981 of CAYLSJ010000014.1, forward strand.
TCCACATTCCTTGCACATCTTTCATATCTCTCCTTTGTATGAACGGTTTAACTATCGAAAGTAAAGTATTTAAACTATCAAGTTTATAGCAAAGTAGCAACTATGAGCAGGGAAAGCCTCGAAGATGTCTGAGAAAAGCGAGCACATCTGCTTCTGTCCAATAGAAGGCGTAATCGATGTCATCGGTAAGAAATGGGCTCTCCTAATCATTAACGCTTTAGGCAACTGTGGCATGTTGAGATTCAACGACCTCATGAAGGAGCTGGACGGCGTCAGTCCCAAAACGCTATCGGACACGCTGAAGGAACTTCAAGCTCAGGGTTTAGTTAAACGTGAATCTTATGCAGAGATTCCGCCTCGTGTCGAGTATTCGCTCACTAAAGACGGTGCTGAACTCAGGGAATCAATTATACCCCTGCTGAAGTGGGCGGCGACAAGAGAAGGCATGGGCAAGGAAAGATGCTCTGAAGCCTACAGAAGAATACGAGCACACCGAGTCAAAGGGTAATCTTTCAATCAGTATTCAGAGTTAACAACCTTTTTCCACTGTTGATCGGTACGAGGCGTATTGGAAGAGCACAGGCATGAGTCTGCTAGGCGACATTGCCAAGGTCATACTTATCTGGGTTGGATTAAGCTGCATCCTGGCCATTGCCAGTTTCGCTTCCATGGGATACACTGAAATAGCATTGCTGTTCCTCGTCACGTTCATGATTCCAGTTGCAATGATAGTATACGAGCATTGGAAGAACAGGAAGAAATAGAGCATAGCATGATGACTGTGGGAAGCATTCATCATCACTGTCTGGACATGCGTGAACAGCATGTAGCTGGTTAAAGCTAACTTAAAATACTGCCTTAAAATGTGTCTATATTTCCTCAATAGAGCGAGTTAGGAAGCCTATGAAATCGGTTGAGATAACGGACACCACGTTTCGAGATGCTCATCAATCGTTGATGGCAACTCGCATGCGCACAGACTCGATGTTGCCGATTGCTGAGAAAATAGATGAAGTTGGCTTTCACAGCCTCGAAGTTTGGGGCGGCGCAACATTCGACGTTTGCATACGCTTCTTGAATGAAGACCCGTGGGAACGTCTGCGCCAGCTCAAGAAACATATCACGAAAACGCCGTTGCAGATGCTGCTACGAGGACAAAACCTCGTTGGCTACCGTAACTATCCAGATGATGTAGTCGAGAAGTTTGTTGAGAAAGTAGCGGAAAACGGCGTGGACATATTCCGAGTGTTCGACGCTGTAAACGACACGCGCAACCTGGAAACAGCCATCAAAACTGTCAAAAGAGTTGGCGCACATGCGCAGGGCACAGTGTGCTACACACTCAGTCCCGTTCATACACTTGAGCACTACTTAGAAATAGTCCAGCGTTTAGCTGAACTAAACTGCGACTCCATCTGCATCAAAGACATGGCTGGCTTACTGTCGCCAAAAGACGCCTATGACCTAATCATAGCTTTCAAGAAACAAACAGGCTTGCCCGTGCAGCTACATTGTCACTACACAAGTGGCATGGCGCTCATGACATACTTACGTGCATGTGACGCAAATGTGGATGTGCTTGACACTGCTTTTTCCTCGCTTGCAGGTGGCACCTCTCAGCCTCCTGTCGAGACCGTTGTTGCAGCATTAAGAAATACTGAGTCTGATCCAAAACTCAATATGAAGATGCTTGTTGAAGTTGCAGACTACTTCAAAGAACTGCGTGAGAAGTATTTTGACCCAATTCATCTCATTGACCCTATAGCTGAACGCATTGACACAGGCATTCTTGTACATCAGATTCCAGGCGGCATGTTCTCAAACCTCATCTCACAGTTGAAGGAGCAAAACGCCATGGATAAGCTGGGCTTAGTTCTAGAAGAGGTGCCCAAGGTGCGGAAAGAACTAGGCTATCCACCACTAGTAACACCTACAAGCCAGATTGTTGGAACACAAGCAGTCTTCAATGTACTATCTGGCAAGCGCTACAGCATCGTGCCCAAAGAAGTAAAAGACTACGTTAAAGGCTTCTATGGCAGATCACCAGCGCCAATCGACGAGGAAGTCCAGAGGAAGATTATCGGAGATGAGGAAATCATAACGAAACGCCCAGCAGATCTTCTCAAACCAGAAATGAAAAACATACCGGCAGAAACCAAGCAACTCCTTGAGAAGGAAGAAGACGCCCTCACTTACGCACTGTTTCCTCAAGCTGCCACAGAATTCTTCAAGAAGAGAAAAACCAAACAGCAAGAGACCTTGAGCAGTCTGCTTCCGCCTCAGGAACGAGAGGAATTAGAAGAAGTCGCAGCATTGTCAACTGCAGTAGCAGCCTACCTGAAAAGCAGAGAAGAAATTGTGGCTGTGATTCCAGCCCGCAAACAAGGCAGATTCTCAGCTTGGAGTCTGGCTGGTCGACAGGAACTCATGGGTTTGAGAGGTCAACGCTAAAGAACAGGTGGCTCTTGGTGAAGCGGGAAATAGCTATTGATGGGAAAACATTCCAAGTTGAGCTAACTGAATGCCCAGTCGGCTCGCCATTCACGGTCAAGATAAACAACAAGACTCACGAAGTAACTCTGGAGCACGAACCAGACACAGCAAAAAGCTTCTTAATCAAAATCGGCAAAAAATCATACAAGATCGAGCTGCAAACGTTTGATAAGGACTCTTCTTTTCCGGTCAAAGTTAACAATATTCCATTCAAAGCTGAGTTTAAGACCGCAGCCCCGAAAATAGTTGTCACAGCCCCGTCTCCGCTCTCTTTTCAGGTTCAAAAGCCCACTACGACTTTAACTGAAGGAGCTGTTGTCGCTCCGATGGCAGGCAAAATCGTGTCAATCAAAGTGAAGAAAGGCGACACTGTGAAAATGGGTACTGTGCTCTGCGTGCTTGAAGCTATGAAAATGGAGAACGAAATCACGGCGCCCAAAAGTGGAGTCGTAGCTGAGATTTTGGCTCAAGAAGGCAAAGCGGTCAACGACGGGGACACTCTGGTCATCTTGAAATAAAGCATGGATGCTCAAGTTAAGACGTTCGCACATCTACTTGCATAGTTATCTCAGCGAAAAACTCTCTCTTAGCCTTACATATAGGACATACATACGGTGGCTCTTCACGGAAACACACGTAACCGCATTGCTTGCAGTACCACATTTTCAGTTTCACTTGACCTGCCGCCGTAGCCGCTTGCCCCGCAGTTGTTTCAGACACTCTGGGAACAGTAGGCTCAACAGGGTGTCCGTAGGCTCTGTTTTGCTTTTCCAGTGGTCTCCGCTCTGGAACTGGCTGGACAGCGGTTTTGCCTTCGAACACGTCTTTTCTGACAAATAAGGCGCAGTAGCAGCATCCGTGTTCAGCGACGTCTGGGTCACGGTAGTCGCATGGGCATATTATGTCTCTGTCAAGCTCGAATTTTCCTGTGGCTAGTCTGCAAGGGCAGGATGGATAGCCGTATCGTTCCTCGTTGGCTTTTAGCCCGTCTAGCAAGTTACTGAGGAATTCTCTATCTGGGTTCAAGTAGCAGCCGCTGGTCCTAGCGTCTGCCTCAGCTCTTGCCCGCACCTTTTCTAATGATATCAAATGCCCAAAGCCTCAATTATCTTGTCTTTGCGAAAGCCGCTGATCAGAATCTTGTCGTCAACGATTATAACGGGATAGCTAAGTTCGCCGCCTCGCTTGAGAATGTCCCCTCTAATGTTGTCGCGGTCTTTCTCGTCGCAGAGGTCAACATCAATGTATTCGTACTCGATTTTGTTATCGTTCAAGTAACGTTTTGTGAGTTTACACCATGCGCAGGTGCTTATGGCATAGAGAAGAACCTTGTGTTTTCTATTTGAACCTGAAACTTTCACCGTCTCCATCTTGCTTGAGGTCATCAGAACAGACCACACTTATAACAAAATTGACTGGTTATTAAAGAGCTTCGGCTTTGGGCAGGTTCTTCTGACTGTGGGTTATTCCAGCCTCTTTATCAAATGGTATCCAAACTTCGTCTTCACGATAGGTGATATCTGCCCTTTCTGCAATGTGAACGCGGCAGTTTCAAATTCCTTCACCATTTGACCTCTGCCAAAAGTCCCAAGGTCTCCGCCTCGCTTTCCTGAGGGACACAGCGAGATTTCTCTAGCTATGTTTGCGAATTTTTCGCCTTTGCCCAAGCGTTCTAGGACTTTTTTGGCTTCTGCCTCTGTTCTTACAAGTATGTGAGCGCAGTGAACTTTGTCTGGCATGAAGCAGATTGAGGTTGGCTCTCCCTTTAAGACTTCTCATGTGAATCTAAGCATCTAGAAGATTGTGGGCGCTCGGTATTCTCCGTAGACTTGGCGCAATACGTCGCAAATCTCTCCGAGGGTCGCGTATTCCTTAACTGCCTCGATGATTGGTGGCATAAGGTTCTCATCTTTCTCAGCAATGCGCCGCAATTTGCCCAAAGCGTCTTTCACGCTTGCGCTGTTTCTCTTTCGCCTCAGAACTTGCATTTGCTGTACTTGTCTCTTTTCAACTGCTGGGTCGACTCGAAGCGTCTTTATCGGCATTTCTTCCTCCGCTTTGAACTGGTTCAAGCCTACAACTACTCGTTCCCTGTTCTCGACTTCATGCTGATGTCTGTATGCGCTTTCAACGATTTCACGTTGCATATACCCCTTTTCAATCGATGCGACAGCACCGCCCATTTCATCAATCTTGTCAATGTATCTGACTGCTTCTTCCTCGATTTGATCGGTTAAAGCCTCAATGCAGTAGGCGCCTGCTAACGGGTCAACAGTGTCTGCTACACCGTTTTCGTAGGCTATAATCTGCTGAGTTCGCAGAGCTATGGTAGCAGCTTGTTCAGTTGGCGGGGCGTAAGCCTCATCATACGAGTTAGTGTGCAAAGACTGCGTTCCACCAAGCACAGCGGCTAACGCCTGCAATGTAACACGAACAATGTTATTGAGCGGTTGTTGCGCTGTCAAAGCTACGCCTGAAGTCTGAGTGTGAAAACGCAGCTGCCAAGATGCGGGATTCTTTGCCCTAAACCTTTCACGCATAATCTTCGCCCACAAACGGCGAGCTGCACGAAATTTGGCTATTTCCTCGAGAAAGTTGTTTTGGGCAGCGAAGAAGAAAGACAGGCGGCTTGCAAACTCATCAAGATTGAGCCCTCGTTTTATGGCAGCGTCAACATAGGCTATGCCATTAGCTAGCGTGAACGCTACTTCTTGAGGTGCTGTGGCGCCTGCTTCTCGTATGTGGTAGCCGCTTATGCTTATGGTGTTCCATTTTGGCATGTTCTTGGCGCAGTGTTCAAAAATGTCAGTCACTAGTTTCATTGAAGCTTTCGGAGGAAAGATGTACAAGCCTCTTGCCACGTATTCCTTCAGGATGTCGTTTTGAACTGTGCCGTCAAGTTTGGCTGGGGGCACGCCTTGTTTTTCGCCTACAGCTGCATACATGGCTAAGAGCACTGTGGCAGGTGCATTAATCGTCATAGAAGTAGTAACCTTGTCAAGCGGAATTCCGTTGAACAGGGTTTCCATGTCTCTGAGGCTGCTTACACTGACCCCGACCTTTCCAATCTCTCCTCTGGCTAAGGCGTGGTCGCAACTGAAACCCATCTGCGTTGGCAAATCGAAAGCTACGCTCAGACCTGTCTGCCCATGCTGAAGCAGGTATTTGAACCGTTTGTTTGTTTGCTGGGCTGTTCCAAAGCCAGCGTATTGACGCATTGTCCAAAAGCGACCCCGATACATGGTTGGATAGATGCCGCGAGTGAATGGATATTCTCCTGGAAAGGCAAGGTCTAACGTGTAGTCATGGCGTTTGATGTGTGACGGCGTGTAGACTCGTTCCAACGGCAATGTGGAATCTGTTGCGAACTGTTTCTTGCGCTCTGGAAACCTTTCAAGCGTCTTGGCGAGAACTTCCTTTTTCCATTTTTCCTCCTGCCCTTGAATGTGCTCAAGTTCTTGTTGATCGAACATGCAGATCATTCCTTCATTTCGAAGGCATTATGATTGCTAGTAGTATTCTACAGATGCTTTAAAGAATTGTCAGCAGCTCAACTGCCCAAAGATAGCGCGTGTTGTTAATCTTCATCGCTTGCCACGCATAACAACTGGAGCGGAAACTAGATTTACCTATTAGGATACTTTTGTGTGGTGAAATTGTGTGATTGATGAGCAGTCTGAGAGAGTTGTCGACTATTACCATAGGACTGCCATGGATTACGACAAGCAATATCAGGTGCCTTTTTTCGAAGAAATCTATGACAAATTGACTTGGCGTTACATTGAGCCTTATCTGCCGAACACTGGGGTTGTGCTTGACGCGGGTGGCGGCACCGGTAAATGGTCTATCCCGATTGCTAAGAAAGGCTTGAGTGTGGTCATGTGTGACATCTCTCAAGACATGTTGAACGTTGCATCACGCAAGGTTAAGGAAACTGGGTTAGAAGGCAGAGTATCGTTTCGCCAAGGCGACATATGCAACCTGCCTTTTGGAGACAACTCCTTCGATTTTGTCTTAGCCGAAGGCGATCCCATTTCTTACTGCAGTAATCCCGATATGGCTGTCAAGGAGCTGCGCCGAGTGCTCAAACCAGATTGCTATTTGTCCGCCGGGGTGGACAGCCTTTACCCGTTCTTACGGCGGATGCTTGAACAGCCCGAAGTCGACATTGACCATCTCAACAAATTGTATAAAGAGAAGAGGTTCCTTGCCCCTCAATGGGGATTCAGCTGCTGGCTCTTCACACCTAAAGACCTCAAGCGACTGCTCACCAAACATGGACTCAAGGTTGTCAAAATAGCAGGCAAACCTGTCATGTTTAGAAGCCGACCTGAAACCGAGGCAACGCTCAAAGACCCCGCAAAAGTTCAGAAAGTGCTCGACATTGAGTTGAGACTATGCGAAGAACCAAGCATTGTGGGCTACGCCGGGCATCTTCATATCGTTGCGCGGAAGAAAGCCTAGGCATAGAGGCTAAATGCTTAGCCATTTTCCGCTTTTCATAACTAGTTTGCCGTCGAAGTAGATTTCACCGTCTTTGCGCAGGTCTTTTATCATGTCCCAGTGAATCGCTGAATCGTTTTGGCTCA
>CAYLSJ010000015.1:0-13792 GCA_964386655.1 uncultured Candidatus Bathyarchaeia archaeon
CCGTTGCCGAAGTATGGGTAGCCTAGGAACAGTCGCATGTGAGCGCCAGCTGCAACGTACGCTGCTTTCACAGGAACCATGTTCACCTCGCCTACGTCTGGGTAATCGCTTATCTTGGCTGAGGATACGAATCGGAAGAAGCCACGTAGGTTTTCGGTTTCGCTGGCATAGTTGATTTTGACTATTGGTTTCGCGATTCCGATTGGTTTTTCTGCTTGGGTCTGAGTTTGGTTCACTGTTATGTCCTCAGGCATGTTGTCTTGAATTCTCATGTGGGTAGCCGTGGAATACTGTTCGATTTGTTCGGGTTCTTCCTCGGCTAGTGGCAGTTTGGTCATGTTGATTGAGGCTAGATTTACCCAGAGCGCCAGTCTAGACCTGCCGTCAGGTATGGTTATGTCGAATTCTTCTTGCTGCAATTGCTGTATCAGCTCTCTTAACGTGTCGATGTTCCATTCCCATTTGTTAACAACCAGGTCCATTTTCATCTCGCCAGCGTAGACCGTGTACTTGGAGTCTATGCCTGGCACTTTGTAGTCTATGCCTGGCACTGTTTCCTCAACTGTTTCGTTATAGAAGCGCACTCGAATGATGATATTGTTTTCTGCGAATTGCATGTTGGGCATCCAGTCTGGTAGACTCTCCAGAGTGAATGCGAAAGCCACGCCGATTACTCTGCCTTCGGATGTGGTGATATTGTGGATGTCGCTGAGGCTCCAGGTTCCAGCGTTGAAGGGTAGGTATGCGCGGTGCCAGTGACTTTGCATGCGTTCCATTATCTGCAGTATTATTTGTTGCATTATCATCAGCCTAAGCTGGCCGGCGCTGCCCATGTTCATGAGTCTTGTTCGCTCGGGGTCGAAGAACATGCCTTCGAATTTTTCACGCCAAGTCTCCTGCCACGCCTCTCGTAGGCGGTTGTAGGTTTCTGGATTTTGAGGTAAAAGCGGATGATCGAAGGCAAACCACTCTATTAAGCCTTGGAATTTAACCACGTAGACTTGGTCGGGTTTGTATGTGTACCACCATATGAACATTGGTTTCTTTCCGCCTGCGGGAAATAGCACTGTTATGATGTCTGATTCCAGTTTGTACCAAGCGTCGGGAACAATTTTGAATCCGACACCATTGCCTTCGCTGGCTGAAGTAGACAAAGCAAGCAAAGGTGAAGCCAAAGACGCTAGAAGAACGGACAGAATGATTGACGCAAGCCAGTTTCTCTTCATTTTCAAGGTTTTTCACCAAAAGAGACTTAGGGAAAGCCACTTTTAACGAAATCGTTTCGAGGAATCTCGAACTTTCCATTAGAACTGTTCTAGAAACCTCGAACCCTGATGTTGCAGTCCACACGATTGCCGCGAATTATTGACAGCTGCAGGAAAGGGAAGGTGAGTGTAGTTAATCGAGCCCGAAAAGACAGATTTCTCGCGCAGGCACAGGGTGCATGGAAGTGTTAATAATCAACTACATATCCTACATCTGTGCTTGGTGCCACAGATATATTGGCAGGGATGGATGTGGAGAGGCTAGAGCAGATAAATGAGAAGACTAGGAAATCATTCAATTTGGCTGCTGAGAAATATTACGAGTCGTTCAAAGATGAAATGAGGCAAAAGGAATATGACCGCGTGCTCTTGGACAGGTTTGCAGGGAACTTCAACTCTAAGTCCATAATCTGTGACGTGGGTTGCGGTCCGGGTCATATCACTAAATATCTCTTTGACAAGGGACTGGATGTTTTCGGGGTTGACATTTCTGAGAAATGCATTGAAATCGCACGAAGAGAAAACCCAGAGATGAGATTTCAGGTAATGGATATGGCGAGGCTTGATATCGCGAACGAATCAATAGACGGAATAATCTCCTTCTACTCTATCATACACACTCCAAAACAATTCATGAACAGATTGTTCTGCGAGTTTAACAGGGTGCTCAAGAAGCATGGGAAAATACTTATCGTAGTGAAAAAAGGTGACACGGAAGGATACGTTGACGAGTTGGAAGGATTCACAACACATCTATACTTCACTCATTTCAAAGGAGAAGAAATAAGAAGCTACTTGATAGCCAACGGGTTTAAAGTAATCTTCCTAGAAGCCAGGCAACCCTACGATTTCGAGATTCCTGTTGAGAGGATTTATGCCATAGGTGAGAAGATAACGCGCGCACAAATTCGTTAGAGATGTTTTGAAAAGAGGTTAGGACTTGGATTATCACTGCAGCTCTAAAGGAGATTAATAATCCTCAAATTACATCTCGCGATGCAGTTTTTAACTAAAATCGGGTTTTTTCTTTCTTAGAGGTTCGTCTTCTAATTTTCCCAGCCCATTCATGTTTGCAGACATTGCATTTTTTCTGATTTTCAGTAATCGTGATCTTCTTGCTTCCGCATTGAGGACATCGTTCTTTTCTTCCCATTCATTTTACATCTCTTTAGCCAGAGCTTCAATGATTAGCACTACTATCAGGGATATATCATTTCAGGTTTTATATTAAAGGTTCAAGGAAGAAACTTCTATTATCAAGCGAGGATTGACCAACTGTTTCTGTATGCTTGCCTAAATTATTAATGCAGCTCGAAACGAATAACAGGTTAGGAATAGAAAATGAAGTGCCCCAAGCATAAGGTGGATGCGGCTTCATATAGAGCGGTGGTAATGGTTTGTCCTGAATGCGGTCGAATCTTGGATGCGGGAGAACTGTTGAGGCTGCTTAAACATCTTGGGTTCAGCAAAAAACTTGTCTCACAGGTTCAGACTGAAATCAGAAAGAGAAATCTCATGAAAAAGTCATAGCTGAATTGAAGGAACTAGTAACACCAGAGTTATGATCATAGATACTTCGAGTCATTGGCTCAGAGGAACTTTTACACAACTCGACCAAGCAAGATCAGGACAACGATGTTGAGGTATAGGATGATGAGTGTGACAATGATTGAGCGGTCTAGACGTAGGCCTTTTCCAAAGGAGAACGCAGACGAAAGAAGCAGCAAGGTCCAGACTTGAAAAATCAGCAGCGCTAACCGGGGAAGCCAGAGAGACACAGGTGTAGCCAGTGCCATAACGTGAGGTAGAATCAATAGGTAAACGTAGGGAAACAGTGCAAGAGGCAAGGCTGACACGCCAATGCATGCGAAAAGCTGAAGGTCGCCGCCTGTTCTCCTGAACAAGGCATAGATGATCGCGTCTGCCAGCAGAAATAAGCCTACCCAGTAGAATATGAACATGAGAACCACGTTTTCAAAGCTTCGTGTCGATGAAAAATAGAAGAAGAAAACAGGTTCCTGCTTAGCCAAGGCTGAGCCAAGTGCGCCCAAAATCAATACAGCAACTGCCACTGGTAAGAAGACTTGTAGGCGAACCGATTGGTTGAAAACTGGTGAAAGGAACAGCCAGCGGCCAAGCCTATGGCTTAGAGCTTCACTTCCACTCTTGAGGGCAGGCGACACGTTGCCGTCTTTCAATGAGCGATAAAGCATTTGCCCGCGGTTGTTGAGGCTGTATTTTCGACTTTTATCTTGACTGATGAAATCGGACAGCATGTCAAGGTGGTAGTAGACTGTTCCAACGCCTAAGCCTAGACCGACTTTTAGCTCCTTGAAGCCGATCTTCCCTTGCTCACCCAGCAACTCAATAATCTTTCGTCGAGCAGGGTCACGAAGCAAAGTGTAGTACCGTGAAGCATCATCAACCGCAGAGATTACTCATCACCAGCGTTTCTATTCAATGCCTTACTAAATCGAAGAGCGCACTTTTAAATCCTTAACAGTGCATCCCCTCTAGCCTAGCTGTATCCTTAGCATTGCTCAAGATCAATGCACGGTAATCAAAGCGCGCCTACGCACACATATGCGACAGAACATCCGATGAGGGCGCATCATTTCCCTGGTTTTAAGGGATGTTTTGCTTGGTCTTCCAACCAACGGGGATGGACTCCGACTGACTTCTTCAGCTCATCGCAAGGAAAATTGTTGCATTCTGTGCAGAAACGAAGTCCCTTGCTCACCCTGCAGCATTTGAATATCGAGCAATCTGGACGATCTTCGCTGCCGCATCCTCTGCATTCCTCATTCATGTGGTAACGGCAGGAACCACAGTATAGCAGACAAGGAGTTGCCAATTCGGTCAAATTCAATCATCTCGTGTTGCCAATTAGATAATCCGAATCTAAGTTCTAACAGCATCTGTTTAAATAGTTTCGTTCCGCCAACTAAACGCGCGCTATTATGGTACATTCTTAGAGATGGTTGTGTCCGCTTCATCTATGCTGATGTCTGTTATCAAGACCTTCTTCTGCTTTGAAGTCAGACCAGCTACAATCTCTACTCTCTTCTTAAACATCCTCGAAAGCTCCCTAATCAATTCCCTGTTCACTCTCCCCTTAACAGGGCTTTCCCGACAAAACACAACAAGCCCGTCACCCTCAACCTTTAACTCAAACCGCCTAGAATTCGGCTTCACAAAAACCGCAATAACCACTCCACCAGAAACCTCCTGCAGCTTCATACGTATTCACACAACATTCCAAGTCGATATCTCTAACGCAAAATAAAAACAGGAGTTCACAAGCTTTAACCTTGACACGATCTCAGCCCATGAAGCGTGATGATGATGACAATATAGCGTGACCGCTTCATCACGCAAACAGCCAGACGCACAGCCGCCAATATCCAGAAAGCCATCATTATCACTCATTCTAACGGAAATGAGGAACAACTGAACACTCAGACCCGCGCCAAAGCAATGCAACCAACATAGAAGAAGTTGTACGGCACAGTTCAGCGTGTACAACGACTCAAAAAAACACATACAGCCCCAGCCCAATCGCTCTCAAACAGACTGCGCTTGCGTGTTCAAGTACAACTGTTCAAACCTGCCCGCAACGCCATCAACACAACGCATGTTAGTGTTACTAAGGCAAAGTCAACACTAACACGCACACAAATTTCAACCCAACAACCCACTCCAACATGATGGAAGAAGGTATAAGCGACATAGTGCCTTCTTCTTCCGAAATTCCTCTTCCCGCAGCGCTAACAACATAGCATACGTCAATGTTTCATTGTTCAATTCTCTTGTACCATAGTGTTCAAAAACGTTGCATTATATCAGACGCTGTCTAAATGGCTCTGGAACGATTCGGAGAGTGAAAAACAACAAAATGTCCGACAGCATACGTGACATAGGCTTCTTCGCAACAATAGGCATACTATTCGCCACACTAATAATCGGCAGCATCGCAGTCGCAGGCTTTAAATTTCCATCACTCCGCCTACCCAGCCTAACCCAAAACAAAGGACGACTAACAGTACAAGTAACAGACAACCCAGCAGACCTCGAGCACCTCAACATCACAATAGACAAACTATTAATACAGAAATCCGACGGTGAAAACGTAACTCTAGACTTAAAAGGCGGCGCCGAAGCCATATACTTCGACCTCTTAGCCCTGCATGACATCACTTTAACATTATCAGAAACCGAAATCCCAGCAGGCAACTACACCATGATAAGAATGCATGTCCTCACAGCCAACGCAACACGACTCGACGGAACCACATTCGACTTGGACAAAGTCCCCAGCGAATGGATCAAAGTACTACTCAAGCCCCACCTAATCATGCAAAGCAGCGGAGCCATCACCGTCACAATTGACCTAGAACCAGAAACAGACAAGATAAACATAAGCCACAGCCTAAACCTCAAGCCCACCATGAAAGCCATGATCAACGGATAAAAAAACCACAAAACACAATCCCTCCCACCTCCTTTTTTCTCAAAAACAACATCCACACGCATTCAATCAGCCATCATCAGCCCAACTATCAGAAAACTTAAAAACCCGCACCAGTCCCAAAACTAACAAACAGAGGAATCCGATAATGACCCAACAACCCATCCTAGTTGTCACCACACCAACCATCCCAGGACACGAAATAGTAAAAGTCCTAGGCGCAGTAAGCGGCATAACAGTACGAACCAGAGGCGTAGGCGGCAAAATAATAGCAGGAATCGAAGGCATGTTCGGCGGCGAAGTCACAACCTACACATACGAATGCGAAAAAGCAAGAAAAGAATCACTGCAGAGACTAATTGAAAACGCCCAGAAAATGGGCGCAAACGCCATAGTAGGCGCAGACTTTGAAACAAGCGACATACTCCAAGGAACAGCCACAACCTTCTCAGCATACGGCACAGCCGTAGTTATCAAACCAATAGACGAAGGAGAATGACCATAAAGCCATTCAACGAAAACATTTCCAATAATCCTTCAGCAGATTCTTCAGCGCCCTCAAAGTTTCCTCAACTTTAGGACGCACATAACGAGGTTCAACAGGCGGAGCGTACGACTCCTCCACACCCATTTTCTCCACACCTACAACGCCAGCTGTGAGTGCATACCAACATTGAGGTAAAACCGCCGGATTGTAGCCACTTCCAGGCATGAGCACAAGACGGCTGCTGCATACCTTGTCCGCTGTTTCAACAAGTGTGCGCGAGATGCCAAAAAACCCACGTACAGTCAGAGCTAGGCTTCCCAGCATATCAGCAAAGTGAGGGTCACTTCCACCATTGCTCACAATCAAGTCTGGCTTGAACTCTTCAGCCAACGGCGGCACAATCTCCTTCAACGCATGAAGATAGGTCTCGTCACCAGTTCCAGGAGGCAAAGGCACGTTAACATTGTAGCCTACACCAAGCCCACGCCCAACCTGCTGAATGAAACCCGTGCCAGGATAGATCGTTCTTGGGTCCTGATGTAAAGAGACAAACAACACGTTAGAATCCTCGTAGTAAATATCGCTTGTTCCATTGCCAGCATGCACATCATGGTCAACAATCATCACCCGTTTCAAACCATGTCTAGCTCGGAGGTATTCAATCATTATAGCTATATCGTTGAAGATGCAAAACCCGCCCCCGTAGTTACGACCCGCATGATGAAAACCACAACCCACTGCGACCGCACGATTCGTTTTGCCCTCAAAAACTGATTTCCCTGCTTCTATTGCGCCGCCGACTATGAGCATTACAGCCTCAAGAATCTGAGGTGAAACCGGCGTCTCAATATCGTAGGGGCGCCCAGCTGCAGCCAAACGATAGATAAGGTCAACATAGTCAGGATCGTGCACTCTCAGCAAGTCTTCTTTAGACGCAGACACGGGATGCAACATGAAGACACCAGACAGACTAAACACGCCTTGCTCCCGAAAAAACCTGATGGCATTGATGAACCGGTCGCCTCTGAACGGGTGCCCTTCACCCAAATCGTATTTGGCGTACTCTTCATCATAAGCAATGCCTATTTTCACATGCCTCGTCTCCGGAGAATAAGAACGTCTCACAGAGTCTTCACTATTTCAGTATTGCGATTCACGATGCTGGAACCAGCGACTGCCTACAAAAGAAAAAACTAGGGTGAAGAACCGCTGCTTCGGCTCTTCTTTCCTCTTACCCTTTTACTTTGGCGTCTCTTCACTTTTGGGACGAAAGGAATCCTCGCTCGGCTCACTGGCTGTGGCTTGAGTGTTTGCTGGAGTCTCTGTTGGCGGTTGGATTTGTTCAACCTTGACCTCGGCTATGCTCGCTGATGCCTCAACAGGCACTTCTACCTGCACGCTCTGTGCTTCCTCGCCCGTTTTCTCAACACTTGTCTCAGATGCAGCGACTTCATCAGTCTCAGCTGGCGTTGCAGAGGGCGGCGAAGTCTCGGCTCCCTTAGGAACAAGTTGAACTATTACTTCCTTAATCCAGCTAAGCTCCTGCTTCGTGGCTTCCAATCCCATGTCGAGTGCGCTGCTCTCTTTAGCATGGATTTCATCATTGATTTCACTAGCGGCATAAGCCATTTCAGTATTTGCCAAGAACATCTCAAGAGCCATGCGCTGCTCTTCAAGCTCATTGAGCTTACTAGTCATCTTTTCAGCCAGAGCCTTTCGTCTGGCTTCAACCTGCTCAATCTCATCTGCCAATTCCTTGTTCAAGCACTCATACGCAAACTGTGAAATTTTTCCGGCATTGTGCAAGTTCTCCAGCGCCTGCTTCTTTCGCGTGGTCATATCCATTTCGACGTTTATCTTTTCGAAAGAGTCTCTCCAAGTTACCATGTTCAATTGCACCTAGCTCGAAAAGGCAAGCATAACACAGTTAATCTTTATTAACATGCAGATATATCGCTAACAGTAAGGAAAAGCCCATTTCTCAGTTTTCTTCAGAAAATACGTTTAAATCTAAACCCGACGAACAGCCCAATATCGCCTCAAAAATGTACTTTCCATCAACCACTTATCACGCCCCGCCGTATCTCTGATATCAGCCTTGACTGATTCAGACTCAAATCCAGAAATATATCTTGAGCCAAAAAATTTATATTTGTTTAAACATGACTAAACCCAACCGAGGTCAAGGCATGGAAGCTTCAACCATCATCAAAAACATACATAAGCGAATTATCAAGAGCTTCTTAGATATTCTGGTACTAGCAGAACTGCGCAACAGTCCTATGAGCGGGTACGATGTCATCTCTTTCATCCATGACAAGTTCCGCCTACTCGTTAGCACGGGAACAGTCTACTGCACGCTCTATTCTCTGGAGAGAAACGGCCTGATATTAGGGACATGGAGCCAGCGAAAGCGAGTATATAAGCTGACTGCAAAGGGCGAGGAGACTATAAAGACAATCCTTAGTGCCGACGACAACGTACGATATCTCATCTCAAACTTACTCAAAGTGCAAATGCAAACCGCAATCAAAAGCTATAGGGAATAGAAAGCTAGGATGCGACATCGTTGCCCAGGCTCCTTAGTTTCATAAGGGCACAAGGTTCAACGCCTCCTACATTCAAGATCCTTCGAAATACAACCAAGCACTACAATTGCTCTTTCAAGTTCTCGTGACCATGTTCGATGATTTCGAGCAGAGTGTTCGAAGGCATGGTTTTAAGCCTTTACATCATATATTTCCATCAGAGCAAGCATGCTGTGAATGCTTTGGCGTCCCATGCTGACGAGAAGAAGCTACTAACTGAACTCACAGGAAACACCTTAATCGTCTACTGGTACCTGCTCAGGAAAAAGCAAAACCCAGTCGGCGTCAGAGAAGTTCAAAGAGCAATGGGCTTTTCAAGTTCAAGCTCTGCAGAATACCACCTTCAGAAACTCACAGATCTAGGCTTGATCCATAAAGACCAGTTTGGCAATTACAAACTCAAAGAAGACATAAGAGTCGGTCTTATGAAACCCTTTCTGTTTGTTGGCGGAACAGTGTTCCCGAGGCATCTTATCTATTCAATCGTTACATCGCTGACGATTCTGGGTTTCGTGATATTGTTCTATCAGGCAATGTCCCTCATTTTACTCGCCGCTTTATCGCCGGGAATTCTAGCGGCAGCCATATTCTGGTACGAAACTGCAGTCGTCTGGAGAAGCATACCATCGAAGCTTATTGGTTCGAAAGATTCGCAAAAACGTTCGAAGGTATAGGTTGAAATTCCATGAATCGGATACTCAACTGGTGAATGACATGAAACAAGAACTGTGGGTTTCAATCCTGATCTGCATCTTGCTGCCTTCCTTCATACTCGCTGGAGCAGGGCAGTCTTTTGAAAGCCCTGATACGAAGATTCGGGGAACTGTAACAGACATTCAATATAATTATGAAGGCTCCTTTTTCAGCGGCACCTACAAAATAACAGCGAGGATAGTTGTTCGCCTTAACGAGACTTTAATAAAGCCAGAAACTTTCACTCGAGAGATAGACGAGTCAGTCGCAGTCTCTTACAACTACTCCGCTCCACCAAACTGCAATGTGGGCCAAGTCGTTGAGGTCTATGGCTTATGGATTTCAAGGCTGGATGTACCGGGATCAGGTTCAATTCGAGTTGACGAACAGGTCATAGGTAGCTATGTTGAAGTATTGGCAAAGCCTCTTTCACCGCCGCCTCTGTCTGGTGATCTAGGACAAGGCGCCGGTGAGATCGACACCGAGAGAGAGTATTCTAACGGTTCAATACGCAATTATTATCAGGACGGGAGACTTGTCATGGGACTCTGGTACGATTGGGTCTACACTCAAGGCACCCAGGTGCTCTTTCTTGCGTATCGTTCAGAAGCCTTTAATTCACCTATCATTACGTTTGTCGGACAGCGTTATGCAACCGCTGATGGCACAGAAGTCTTCATGGGAAACACGCTCAGCTTGATGGAAGCCTACGAAGACATCAACAGTAACTACGTTCCAGACATCTCTGAGACAAGTTATTCCTTCCTCGTCAACAGCTCAGTTAGCTTCACGGTGACTCCTATTCAGAGAATTGAGATAGAAAATATTGCACACTTTGGCTGGGGGGTCAAGTATCAAACCATTGACGGGTTCTTGCAAGACCAGAACGGAACAAGTGTTGCCAAGGTCATCGTCGACCACATGACCTTTTCATACGACTACTATATCGAAAAAAACGTGTCTTACATGAAAACCGATTTCGATATCGGAAAAATCAGTAACGTTGAAGCATACCAACCGGACTTCACCCTGAGAGGACTAAGCCTATCATTGCTATATACAACATTGACAATTACACCGCGCAACTACACCGTTTTCGTCAATGAACAACCCTACAACTCAACAACTTCACTTCAACCCATATACACAAACCGAACAGAAGTAAAAATCGAAAATCAAAAAAGCTACGAGTTTCTCTTCGGACAAAACTACACACTCTTCAGCGACACTTCCGTTGAAAGCCACAAATCATTCTCAACCGCTGAAACCACAAGCACGATCGAATCCAATGCGCGTGTATCTCTGACATGGCTGCTTGATGACCTTGAGGAAGCCTTGAAAGAAATCTTCCCAAAAATAAGCACAATGCAGGTCAACATAAACCTAGACTATGCGTCATCAACATTCGTGTATCGTGTCTGCTATCCCGTATGGAACGGTTGCCGCATCATGCATGACCCAACCTATATAGCATACATCAACCCACAAGGCTTGCTACGCGGTCCATCAAGTCCTCCTCTACAACTCCTAGTCGCCGCGTTAGCAATAGGATTGATAACCATGATTGCAGCGATATACGAACTGCAGAAAACTAGACGCCTAGTGAAATCATTCTCACCAAATCTTATCCGATAAAGCCACCGAGAGTTCAAGAACTCAAAAACATATTAGCTTCGCTTCTAAGGTCTCTCTGAAGAACAGAGATCCAGGTCTGATAGCTTAGCGGTCTGTTTTCTGAACTTCTCTTTTCATTTATTGAGTTGTATTTCAAAAGAGTTATATGTGCGTGCTACGATGTTCGTTGGTGGCGGGTGTTTCAAGATGAATGAAGGTGGCCGCCAAATTCAAAGCTGATGCTTCTAAACGTTGGGTCACTCAAGACTATCACCCGCTCGAATTGGAACAACAAGTCCGCGAATTCTGGGAAAACAACAAGGTTAGAGATAAACTTGAGCAGTTGAGATTAGCGGAGAATAAAGGCGTCTTAGGCTTTGTTGAAGGACCGCCGACACTCAACGGAGTCCCTCACGTTGGACACGCCCGTGGACGTGTGATGAAGGATCTTCGTTATCGTTGGAAGAGTATGCAGGGCTTTTACGTTCCATTTTGGGCAGGATGGGACTGTCAAGGATTGCCAGTTGAGCTGGAAGTTGAACGCGAACTAGGTGTGAGAAACAAGCGAGACTTGCTCGAGAAAGTGGGAGAAGAACGCCTCGTTGAGGAATGCAGGAAAACAGTAAGGAAATATCACAAGGAATGGTTTGAGGCCGATAAGAAACTTGGCGTTTTCATGAACCATGACAAAGCCTACTGGACCTATCATGACGAATATATAGAACGAGAGTGGCAGTATCTTAAACGTGCTTGGGAGCAGGGTCTACTCGGAGAAGGCTACTATGTTGTTGCCTATTGCCCACACTGCCAAACCTCACTGAGCAATGCTGAAGTAGGCTTAGGCTACGAAGAAGTCGAAGACCCATCGCTTTACTTCAAAATGAAGGTGAAAGACAAAGAGAACGAACACTTCCTAGTCTGGACCACCATGCCATTCACACTTGTCACCGACCTTATGCTTGCTGTCCATCCAGATGCGGAATATGCAAAGGTCAAGGTAGGATCAGAAACATGGATAATGGTTAAGCAACGTGTTGAAGCTGTGATGCAGGAACTCGAAGTAACACACTACAACGTAACAAAAGTTGTCAGCGGCACATCCCTTAAAGGCATAAAATATGAGTACCCATTCCTTGAAACAGTTCCCAAACAACAAGAGCTTGATCAACATCCTCTAGTGCACACGGTTGTGACTGAAGACTTCGTTGATGTAACCACAGCTACAGGCGTTGTGCATCTAGCGCCTGGAAATGGAGAGGATGACTTCAGAACAGCTCAGAGACGTAAGGTGCCTGTCTATGTTCCATTCGATGACGAAGTCAGATTTACGGCCGACGCGGGTGAGTTTGATGGTTTGTTTGCCCGAGATGCTGATAAAGTTGTTGTTGAGCAGTTGCGAAAGAAGGGCTTACTTGTCTCAGTGAAGATGGTTACCCATGAGTATCCGCTTTGCTGGCGTTCTCACCACAAATTAGTATGGTTGGCTAGGAGAGAGTATTTCCTCTGGACTGACCGCATGAACAGTCGGGTTGTTGAGGCTGCTGAGAAAGTCAGCTACTTTTTCGAAGGTCCCAAGAATCGTTTTCTCTCGTTCCTTAGAGAAGGAAAGCCATGGTGTGTCTCCAGAGAGCGAGTTTGGGGTGCACCCTTGCCTGTATGGGTGTGTCAGAATTGCGGCGACAAAGTGTTGGTAACGAGTAAGAGAGAACTACTTTACAGAGCTAGCGTGAAGGAGCCTCCTGCCGATTTTGAATTGCATAAACCTTGGGTTGATCGCTTAGTTCTGAAGTGTGAGAAATGCGGAGGCTCTATGAACCGTGAACCGTTTGTCTTAGATACATGGCATAACAGCGGGGCTTCGCCTCTTGCTCGTTATTCCGATGAAGAGTTCCGGAAGTATGTACCTGTTGACTTCCTTACTGAGGGAATGGATCAGACACGTGGTTGGGCGAATACACTACTATTAGAGCATGTGATGCTTACAGGCAGAGCTGAGGCTCCCTATCGAGCTTTCTTGTTTCAGGGGCTGGCTCAAGATGCCAAGGGGCGGAAGATGAGCAAAAGCTTAGGCAATGTGTTAGAGGCTAACGCAGCTTTGCAGAAGTATTCGGCTGATGTTTTTCGGTTTTACGCGTTGGGGAAGTGTTCGCCCGTTGACGCTATGAACTTCGACATGAATGAATTAAGTAAGCGACCCTATCAGGTTTTGAGCACGTTCTATCATTTACATCGGTTCTTCGTGCAGAATTCGGCGTATGACCGGTTTAATCCCAGTGTGCACACGCTTGGCTGGGCTGAACAGCGAGGCGTGCTTGGAGCTGTGGATCGTTGGCTGGTTTCTCGACTTCAGCAGACTGTTGACCGGTGCACGAGTCGGTTGGAGTCTTGCGAGTTCAACTTTGCCTGTGAGGAGCTGGAGCGTTTTGTGGTTGATGCCTTGAGCCGTGAGTATGTGCCTATGGTGCGTCGCGATTTGTGGAGTGATGATCCTGAGACGCTTGATAGGCGTTTGGCTGTTTATGCTACGTTGTGGCATGTCTTGAAGTCGCTGGTTCTGCTGTTTAACCCGTTTTCGCCTTTTGTCTGCGAGTTTTTGTGGCAGAATGCCTATCGCACTCTTGATGGCAAGCTAGTTGAGTCTGTGAATTTAGAGTCTTGGCCGACACCTGACGAAGCG